>NZ_PYSV01000015.1 GCF_003028415.1 Deinococcus arcticus | reverse complement strand
ACTTGGATCGCAGGATCCTGGAAAAGTCGGTCAGCGCGGGGGTTTTTTCTTGCGGGAGTAGCTCAGCTGGTAGAGCACTACCTTGCCAAGGTAGATGTCGCGAGTTCGAATCTCGTCTCCCGCTCCACTCTTTACCCCCCCTTCTTTGGAAGGGGGGCTTTTGTTTCTTGTGGTCGGTTCTGGCTTTGCCCTACACCTGTCTCTGGGGCGCCTGTCCAGCCGCGATACGGCACAATGCCGCGTATGTTCGAGTTCACGATTCAGGCTCGGGACGGCCGGGCGCGTGTGGCACAGTTCCACACGCCACGCGGCACGGTCACCACGCCTATGTTCATGCCGGTGGGCACCCAGGGCACGGTGAAGGGCATCAGTCCCCAGGAACTCCTGGAGATTGGCTCGCAGATGATTCTGGGCAACACCTATCACCTCATGCTGCGCCCAGGCGAGGCGCTGGTGGCGGCACACGGCGGCCTGCCGGGTTTCACGGCCTATCCAGGCCCCTTTCTGACTGATTCTGGCGGGTTCCAGGTCATGAGCCTGGGCCACCTGCGCAAGATCACGGAAGAGGGCGTAACCTTTAAAAGCCATCTGGACGGCAGCGCCGTGGCTCTCACCCCCGAGCGCAGCATCGCGGTACAGGAGGCGCTGGGCGCCGACATCATCATGGCGTTCGATGAATGCCCGCCGTATCCGGCCGAGCGCGAGTACATTCAGCGGAGCCTGGAGCGCACCGAGCGCTGGCTGGCCCGCTGTGTGCAGGCCAAGACCAGGCCAGAGCAGGCCCTCTTTGCCATCGTGCAGGGCGGGGTGCATCATGACCTGCGGCAACAGAGCCTGGAGTTGACCTTGCCGCATGACACCCCGGGCTTTGCCCTGGGGGGGCTGGCCGTGGGAGAGCCCAAGGAGGAGATGTACCCGGCGGTTGCCTACACCGCCGAGCGGCTGCCCGACCACAAGCCTCGTTATCTGATGGGCGTGGGCCACCCAGAGGATCTGGTCGCTGGCATAGCCCTGGGCGTGGACATGTTCGACTGCGTGTATCCCACGCGCACCGGGCGGTTTGGCTACGCCCTGACCGATGACGGCCGCCTGAACCTGAACGCCAGTGCGCCGCGCCGTCAGCTGACGCCTCTGGACGATGAATGCGATTGCTACGCCTGCCGCCACTACACCCGTGCCTATCTGGCCCATCTGGTCAAGGCTGAGGAAATGCTGGGGCCGCGCATGCTCTCCCTGCATAACCTGCGCTACCTTCACCGCCTTGTAGAGCGGGCCCGCGGCGCCATCCAGACAGGCACGTTTATCGCGTGGGCACAGACCTGGAGTGAGCGGTATTTCAAAGGGGCAGTGCCAGTCTGGTTTCAGGAGGCCCTGCGGCAGAGCGGCACTGGCTTTCACCAGACCACCCGCGATGAAAAGAAATAGTCTGCGCGCCTTCATCACTTGATCAGAAATACGTCAAAGCACGTAGAATAACGGTTTTATGGGGCTCTCAGGGTTGACCGGGTCTCTTTCATGCTTGTATCATCCGCCTGATCTGGCATTTCTGAACCGACAGGCGAAGAATGCCAGGTTGCGCGAAGGACCACGGAGAGCGGCGACTTACACCTGGGAGAGGAAACCCGGCAACTCGCCCCTACGTCTACTTCAGAGCTGCGGGATGTGCTCCGACGCGCGACGACCTTTTGGGGGTTCATATGAAGAAAAGCCTGCTCGTTCTCACCGCTGCGCTGTCCTTTGGCGCCGCCGCCGCGCAGACCACTGCGCCCGCGAGCGCGCCCCAGGTGCCCGCGCTGACCGACGTTCCCGCCGGTCACTGGGCCAAGGACGCCATCGACCGCCTGGTCAGCACCGGGATCATCCTGGGCTACCCCGACGGCACCTTCCGGGGCACGCAGAACCTGACCCGCTACGAAGCGGCCGTCATCATCGCGCGCCTGCTGGACCAGATGCGTCAGGGCCAGGTCGCGCCCAGCGACATTGACCCCGAGACCCTGACGGCGCTGCAGAACGCCATCCAGGAGCTCGCCGCCGATCTGGCCGCTCTGGGTGTGCGCGTCAGCGATCTGGAAGAGAACATGGTCAGCCGCGACGACTTCGCCCGCCTGGAAGAGCGCGTCGAGATGATCGCCGCTGCCAGCGGCGACGCCGAGGCCCTGGCCGGGATCACCGCCCAGATTGAAGAGCTGACCGCCCGCGCCGACGAGTACGACACCCTGCGTGCTGACGTTGACGACAACGCCAGCTCCATCGCCGCGCTGAACGACCTGACCGTGCTGCTGAACCAGGACATCCTGAACCTGCAGGACCGCGTCAGCGCCGTGGAAGCCGCCCAGGCCGATCTGGTGGCCCGCGCCGACTTCGACAACCTCGCTGGCCGCGTGGGCGTCGTGGAAACCCGCGTCAACAGCATCGACAACCGCGTGACCCAGCTGGAGCGCTTCGCCTTCAGCATCCAGCCCACCCTGAGCGCCACCTACTACGTGGCCCGCAGCACCCGGGATATGGACTTTGACCGCCTGATTCCCGGCACCGTCTTCACCACGGGTACGGACGGCAGCGCCACGACGGTTGATACGGCTGTGGACTACGCCGACATGACTGGTGGCCGTGTCCCAGTCGCCAATGGTCAGGCCCCGGCTCGGACGACTGATGAAACCGCCAACCAGACCCAGAACGCTGCGGCTGCAGTGAACTATTACGGGTTCTCGACCGCTGCGGGCGCTGTCAATGTTGAAGGTGCCACCACCATTAGCTTTGGCATCACCTTCGGTACGGCGACTGGCCGTTTGGACACCACCAAGAGCGCCGTCAGCGGCGCGTTCGTTCCCGGACCTGGTGGCCTGAACGTCAACAAGGTGGATGTGAGCTTTGGCATTCGTGCTGGCCTGCCCACCGCCGACAGCCGTTACCCCGATGTGGTCCAGGATGGCACGACCTACCGCCCCCTGTTCTTCTACTTCAACAACGCTACTGCTCAATTCACCGTGGGTAACGCGCCCATCACGGTGACCTTCGGCAAGAGCCTGAAGTTCAAATTCGCCGACTACATTGGTGACAACGACGCTGTGGGCCGTGGCGACGGCTACATCGTCAATGTCGACGGCAGCACCCTGCCCGTTATCGGCGCCTTCAAGCCCACTATCACGGGTGTCTACGGCAGCCGTGGCGGGGCCAACGGCGACAACATCTACTACCGTGGCCTGCGCGCCACCATCACCCCTGTGGGCACCCTGAAGGCGGGCATCCACTACATGCAGGAAGGTGCTGACGCGTTTGCCGAAGCCAACGCTGCTTTCCTGGCCACGGACCGCGCCGCTGTTGTGGGGCCGCCTGCTGTTCCCGCCTACACGGGTGTGAACACCACTCTGGTTGCTGATGTGACGGCGTTCGGCGCCGACCTGCACGGCACGGTGGGTGGCTGGCAGCTGGACAGCGAATATGCCACCAGCCGCGTCACGACTGCGACCTATGCCCGCAACGCTGGCGCCGCCCCCACACGCACCGCTGTGACCACGGTCGAGAATGCCTTCTACGCCAAGGCTGCTGGCAGCCTGGGCCCAGTGAAGTTCTACACCATCAACTACCGCAGCGTGAGCCCTGGTTACAATGCCACGGCTGGCATCATGGAAGCTGACCCCACAGCTACCAACAGCACGGCGCCCTACGTTGCTGGCCGCACCGGCTTCGGCGTCAAGGCCAAGGCAACCCTGGGCCCTGTGTCCGTGGGCGGCTACGTGGACAACAGCGTGGCATACGGCAAGAACCCCCTGGACACGGCCCGTGAGCCCAGCGCTATCGTGGACCGTGGGATCGCAGCCAAGGTCAGCCTCCTGAACCTGGTTACGGTTCGCGGTGGTTACTACGAGTACATGGCTAACGTAGCAGCTCCGATTCCAGCTGGCTTCCAGAACACTGCAGGTACTCGCTACGCAGTGCGCGCTGACGTGACGCCTGGCTTGGGCTTCAGCGTTGGTGCCTTCTTCCGCAACCTCTCGATTGCTGGATTCCGTGCAAACAGCGACAGTGGCCTCTTCTCGTACAGCACCTCTGCTTCTAGCAACGAGTTTGGTCTGACCACCACAGAGCTGGATTCGAACTCCTGCGGGGGCACCACCTGCTACAGCGAATTTGGTGTGGAAGCCAAGCACGATGGTAAGGCTGCCGACGCAATTGTTAAGAACCTGGACCTGACGCTGGGCTACAAGGCGCGCTACCGCACCGCCACGAACAGCTACAGCAACAACGTGGTGTACGGTAACGCTGCCTATAACGGTAAGGTGGGTGTCGCCAACATCAACGTGGGTGCAGGCTTCGAAACCAGCACCTACGGCAGCACAGAACTGTCGACCAACAACACGCTGGCCAACACCACCAGCTTCAACGGCACGGTGGACGTCAAGACCGACACGCTGAACACCGTGTTCCGTCCCAGCTTTGAAGCGTACGCGAAGTTCTACAACAAGAGCTACGACTACGCTGCCACCGGCGCGAACGTGGACTTCACCGCCAACGACGTGACCTACCGCGTGGGGGTGCGCCTGAACGAGTTCCTGCTGCCCAACACTAAGCTGGCCGTCTACTACGCTGGCTACGTGGGCACCAACCGCGCCTACCGCCCCTTCGCGGCCGGTGCATCTGGTACGGCTGGTACGGCGGGCACTACGGTTGACCAGTACAACTACAACCGTACACTCACCCAGAGCTTGGTGTACGTGGAAGGTAACTACTACGACCTTAGCTTCGGGTATGGCTACGGCACCCTGGGTCTGACGGGGCTGGCTGCCAGCACCACCACCGCCGCTCAGCCTGCTCAGAGCGCCCGTGGCAGCGTCTTCAAGATCAGCTACCGCGTCACCTTCTAAACCCTCTTGTTTCCAGAAGCCCCCGCTCTATGCGGGGGTTTCTTGTGTTGGCAGGCTCCGCATATGCCCGGCCGCCACCCGCTAGACTCCGGCCATGCTTGCTGTGTTCGGTCACCAGAACCCCGATACCGATGCCATCACCGCCGCGCTGGTCTACGCGCGCCTTCTGGGTCGCCAGGGCATAGACGCCCAGGCCTACCGGCTGGGGGAACCCAACTTTGAAACGGCGTTTGTGCTGCGCGAGGCGGGCGTGGACGCCCCGCCTCTGCTGGAGACCCTGCCGGCCGGCGCCCAGGTGGTCCTGGTGGACCATAACGAGAGCGCCCAGTCGCTGCCCAACCTGCACGAGCTGACCGTGACCCGCGTGGTGGACCACCACAAGCTGGGCGACCTGACCACCACCCAGCCGGCCTATCTGCGTTTTGAGCCGGTGGGCTCCACGGGCACCCTGCTGCTCAAGCTGTTCCGGGAAGCGGGCCTGAGCGTGGAGCCCCTGGACGCCCGGCTGCTGCTGAGCGCCATTCTGAGCGACACCCTGCACTTCCGCAGCCCCACGACCACCGCTGAGGACCGCGACGCTGTGGCCTTTCTGGCGCCCGTGGCCGGCATCACTGATGTGGAAGCGTACGCCCTGGCCATGTTCGCGGCCAAGAGCGACCTGGGCGACACCCCAGCTGAAACCCTGCTGCGCATGGACTACAAGGTGTTTCCATTTGGTGAGCCCACAGCGCCGCACCAGTGGGGCCTGGGCGTGATTGAAACCACCAATCCCGGCTACGTGTTCGGGCGCCAGAGCGAGCTGCTGGCCGCCATGGACAACCTGAAAGCCGAAGACGGCCTGAGCGGCGTCCTGCTGAGCGTGGTGGACATTCTGAACGAGACCAACCGCACGCTGGTGCTGAGTGCCACTGAGGAAAAGGTGCTGCGGGAAGCCTTTGGCGTGGAGACCCAGGGCCATGTGGCCGATCTGGGCGCGCGCATCAGCCGCAAGAAGCAGGTGGTGCCGGTGCTCGAAACCTATTTCACCCCCCAGGGCTGAAGCCGCCTCTGCTGGGCCGGGAGGTGGCCATGCGCGCCTGCCTCCTGGCCCACTGGCCCTTCTATGCTGAAGGCATGACCTCCGACTCCTCCTGGCCGCTGGCCCTTGACTGGCTGTTCGCCCAGCAGCGGTTTGGCATTCATCCGGGCCTGGACCGGGTGCGGGCTCTGCTGGCGCGGCTGGACAACCCCCAGGCCGCCTTTCAGACCGTCCTGGTGGGTGGCACCAACGGCAAGGGTTCGGTGGCCTCGTCCCTGGCGGCCATGTTGGGCGCGGCGGGAATTCGCGCCGGGCTCTTTACCAGTCCGCACCTCACGCGCTTTACCGAGCGCTTCGTGGTGGCGGGCCAGGAACTGCCGGAGGCCCAGGTGGCCGCTGCGCTGGCCCGCGTGCGCCCCGCCGCCGAGGCCGAGGGCGCCAGTTTCTTCGAGATCGTGACAGCTCTGGGCGCGCTGCTGTTTGCCCAGACCGGGGTGCAGGTGGCCGTGATGGAGGTGGGCCTGGGCGGGCGGCTGGACGCCACCAACGCCCTGGATCCGGGCCTGAGTGTGATCACCACCGTAGGGCTGGACCATACCGCCATCCTGGGCGACACGCCCCAGGCCATCGCTGCCGAGAAGGCGGGCATCCTGCGTGCCGGGCGTCCGGCGGTGACTGGAGTGGACGAAAACCTGCTGCCCCTGCTGCGGGCCACCGGCGCCGACCTGTGGGCCCTGGGCGCCGAGGCCCAGGCCAGCGTGACCGCGCACGGCTGGGCCGGCGCCACGGTGACCCTGCAAAGCCCAGCCGGAGAGGTGAACCTTCGCACCCCACTGTTGGGCGCGCACGGCGCCCACAACGCGGCGCTGGCGGCCCTGGCGGCGCAGCGCCTGGGCCTGAGCCCTGGGGCCATCGTGCGCGGCGCGGCGGCCACCCACTGGCCCGGGCGGCTGGAGGCCGTGCCCTGGCAGGGGCGGCGGGTGCTGCTGGACGGCGCTCACAATCCGGACGGCGCCCGCGCCCTCGTGCAGGCAGTGCGGGCGCTGGGGGTGGACCGCCTGCCCCTGGTGTTCGGTGCAGCCGAGGACAAGGACCTCGCCGGTGTGGCGGCGGCTCTGGCGCCCCTGGCCAGCGAGGTGATTCTGACGCGCGCGCGGCTGAGCCCCCGGGCGGCGGACCCGGCCGGGCTGGCCGCCCTGTTTCCCGGGGTACCCTGCACTGTGACAGCCTCGCCGGCCGAGGCCCTGGCGGCTCTGGCCGCCCGGCGGGCCGACCTCGCGCTCGTCTGTGGCAGCCTCTATCTGCTGGGCGAGGTGCGGCCCCTGCTGCTGGGCGAGGCGGCGGAGGGGCGCGAACGCTGGCAGTAGCGGGGCCGGTAAGCCAGATGGCCCAGCTCCACAGGCGCGGCGGTAGGCTGAGGGCCATGACCATGAATGATCTGATGCGCCGTCTGGGGCAGGTCAGTGATCTGGAGGCCGCCGCCCGCCTGCTGTCCTGGGAACAGGAAGTGTCCATGCCGCCCGAGGCCGCCACTGGCCGGGGCCAGCAACTGGCCACCCTGGCGGCCCTGGGCCACGAGCTGTTCACGGGGCCCGACACCGGCGCGCTGCTGCAGGCCGCGCAACCCCAGGGCGAGACCCAGGCGGCCGTGGTGCGCGTGGCCCAGCGCGACTACGACAAGGCGACCAAACTGCCCACTGCCTTTGTGGAGGAGCAGACCCGCGCCCAGAACGAGGCGCACCACGCGTGGCTGGAGGCGCGGGCCAAAAGCGACTTTGCTCTCTTCGCGCCCCACCTGGAGCGCATGATTGGGCTGGCCCGGCGCCAGGCCGACCTGATGGGCTTTGAGGATCACCCCTACGACGCTTTGCTGGACGACTACGAGCCCGGCATGCGCGCCGCGCAGGTGCGGGCCATCTTCGCCGACCTGCGCGCTCGCACCCTGCCGCTGCTGACCCGGCTGCGGCAGGCCGGGGACGCCGCCGACTACAGCGTGCTCACACGGCCCTTTGCACCGGAGGCCCAGAAGGCCTTTGCGTGGCGGGTGGCGGAAGAGGCGTTCGGGCTACGGCGCGACTTTGCCCGCCAGGATGAAAGCGCCCACCCCTTTCAGTCCAACCTCAGCCGCAGCGACATCCGTATCACCACGCGGGTGGAACCGTACTGGCCCGCCTGCTGCTTTGGCACCTGGCACGAGGCGGGGCACGCCATGTACGAGCGCGGCGTCTCCGAGCGCTGGGCCCGCACGCCGGTGTCCTCGGGCGCCAGCCTGGGCGTGCACGAAAGCCAGTCGCGGATGTTCGAGAACCTGCTGGGGCGCAGCCTGCCGTTCTGGGAGCGCTACTTCCCGGCGCTGCAGGCAGCGGCCCCCGAGGTCACGGCTGGGCTGGACCCCGAAACGCTCTACCGCGCTGTCAACCGCGTGCAGCCCAGCCTGATCCGGGTCGAAGCCGACGAGGTGACCTACAACTTCCACATCATGCTGCGGTTTGAGCTGGAACTGGGATTGCTGGAGGGCACACTGGCGGTGCGCGACCTGCCAGAGGCCTGGAACGCCCGCCTGCAGGCCGACCTGGGCCTGACCCCGCCAGACGACGCCCGGGGCGTGTTGCAGGACATCCACTGGTCGGCCGGGCTCATCGGGTACTTCCCCACCTACACCCTGGGCAACCTCCTGAGTGTGCAGCTGCTGGAAGCCGCGCGCCGCGACCCCGGGGTGGCGGCCGGCGTGGACCGCGCCGAGTATGGCCCCCTGCTGGCGTGGCTGGCCGAGCAGGTGCACCAGCATGGCCGCAGCCTGACCCCCAACGAGTTGATTGCCCAGGCCACCGGGCAGCCCCTGAGCGCTGACGCCTACGTGAGCTACCTGCACCGCAAGTACGAGGCGATTTACGGCCTGAACGCAGTGACTGGCGTCTGAAGATCAGCTCACAACAGAACAGCCGCACCCCGGGACGTCCAGGGTGCGGCTGTTCGTTTGTTCGTTGATGGGTCCGGGGGCGTCTGGAGCCCGGCAGCCTTTACACGGCCTGACGGCGCTCGGCGCGGGTGATCAGGTAGGCGCGGGCAGAATTGAGCCACGTCTGGGCCAGGTCGCTGCCGGGGTGCTGCCGCTCGCGCAGCGCGCTGACGCCCAGGTGCAGCTGCCGCTCAATGCGGCGCACGGCGCCCAGGCCGCCCTCGTTCTCGACCTCAATGAACGTGTTCAGCAGGGTGGTGGGGTGGGCGTAGCCGACGCGGATGCTCTCGGCAATGGTGTCCAGGGCGCGCATGAAGGTACTCCTTCCCGCCCGGTGGGCGGCGAGGGCTGCAAGAGGAGGAAAAGTGGGTTGGGGCGTGGGGCCTTCTGTGGGCTCATGGTAGCAGGGGAGATCGTGAAGGGCAAGAAGGGTTAACCCTCATTCTGTATTGACCGTATCGGGAGGCGGTGTTACACTCCAACCAAGGCTGCCCCATTCTGCCCACAGGCAAACCTGTTTTCGGCAGAACCCGTCGGCAGCCCCAGGCGGCACGCGCCCCGGTGCTTGGTGCAGGATCAAGCCCAGCGTGAGGCCACGCCGCAGCCAAGGAGGTGAAGAATGAAACTGCACGAACGACTCCGCGAATTGCGCAGCGAACGCGGGCTGCGGCTCAAGGACGTCGCCGAGACGGCCGGCATCAGCGTTCCGTATCTCAGCGATCTGGAACGTGGCCGCACCAACCCCAGTCTGGAAACCCTCCAGACGCTGGCGGGCGCGTACGCCATCACGGTGCATGACCTGCTCGAAGGCGTCGAGTTCTACGGTGCGTCCACCGAGGGCGCGCTGCCCAAGGGCCTCGCTGATCTGGTCGCAGACCCGACCCTGGGGCCCCAGATCACACCCGACTGGGTGCGCACCCTGTCCCGCATTGAACTGCGCGGCAAGCGCCCCCGCGACAAGCAGGACTGGTACGAGATCTACCTGCACCTGAAACGCATCCTGAACTGAGCCCCGCGCTCAGCCCCAATCCGGCTGGCCCCTGACGCACCCGCGTTCAGGGGCCAGCCGCGTGGTGGCCACTGCTGGAGGCCGGGCGAGGGGTGCCGGCGCACGCGAACGCGAAACGCCCCTCCGGCGGTGGAGGGGCGCTCTTCAGGGTCATTCAGGCGTGTTCTCATGCTGAGGGGCGTGGGCTACGGTCCTGCGTTCAGGCGGCGGCAGGAACCACGGCCGGGTCGGTGCGGGTCAGCAGCAGGGTGCCGGCCCCCCAGGCCCCGCCCACCAGCGCCACCCCAAAGGCCAGCGGCGGCAGGCTCAGGCTCGCGGCCACGGCACTCAGCCCCATCATGGCGCCCACCGCGTCGGGCAGGGGCAGGCGCGCGCGGTAGGCCAGGGCGCGCCCGGCGTCATACGCGCTGACACTCAGGCCCACGGCGATCAGCAGCGCCGCCAGGGCCGCCGCAATCAGGGCCGGGCCCAGCAGGCCCACCAGGGCCAGGCCCCCCGCCGGGCCCAGCAGCGCCGAGAGGGCCAGCACGCCCAGCGCCAGGGTGCGCATGGGGGCGTGGCGCTGCCGCCGCGCCAGCACGGGCGCCAGCCCCGAGACGAACAGCAGCAGCAGCGCGCCCCCCGTAAGGGTCACGAACACCTGCGGCCACGCGGCACCCCCCAGCCAGCCCAGGACCGGGCGGAAAGCGGCGGCCGTCACCGCGCCCAGACCCGGGGGCACAGGTGTCTGCAGGGCAGCGGCGTCACCGGGGGCGCGGCCCATCAGGGCGTTCACGCGCCCCTGCACCTGGGCGCCGGGGGCGCGGCGCACGTCGCCCAGCAGCGTGACCACCTCCCCCTGCACCCGCGCCGAGTCCTGCAACTGCACGCTGCCGCCCACCGCAATCACGTTGCCATTCACCGGGCCGCTGACCACGATGTCCTGCCCGAAGGTCACGGCCCCCCGGGTGGTGACCTCATACAGGGCGGGCAGGGTCAGGACCGCGCTCAGGGCGAAGGCCGCTCCGCCCAGCCGCTGCGCGCCGGGCGCCGGGCGCCACGTCACCAGCACACTGGTGAGCAGCAGCAGCGCCAGCCCGGCGCCCGCCACGGGCGACACCTGGGCCAGCAGGGTCTGCAAGACCAGCGCGCCGGCCGCCAGGTTGGGCCACGCGCTGGACACCGCCAGGACCATCAGGGCGCTCAGCAGCGATACCACGAGAAAGAGGGGCGCCGGGTTGCGACCCCGCCCCATCAGGACGGCGGCCACGGGCGGCGCGGCGGGCAGGGGGGCCATGGGCGCCGGTGCTCTGTCCCGGGCAATGCGCGCCGCGACCTGCGCAGCCACGCTGCTGTGGGCGGCCGGCACGGGCTGGGCCAGTCGGCTCTGCCAGGCCACCTCAGCGGCGACCGGGGCCGCCACGCTGGGCATGGGGGGCAGCGGCGCCGCCCGCACCTGCTGGCCCAGGGCGATGTCAGCCGCCACCGCCGCCGCCACGCTCTGGGGCAGTGGGGGAAGGCGGCCCTGCAGCGCTGCGCCCAGGCGGATGTTCTGTGCCGTGTGGGCCGCCACACTGCGTGGCTGGTGGGGCTGGGATTCAGCCAGTTGCCGCGCCCAGCCGATCTCGGCCGCCACCTGCGCGGCCACTGAAGGAGCGGGTGGTGGGGGCGCGGCGTTCAGGCAGGCGTGCAGGGCAATGTCCTGGGCCACCGGGCGCGCCACGCTGTGAGGGGGGAGCACTGGCCGCCGCAGCAGCGCTGTGACTGCCAGGAGCCGCGCGCGGAACTCGGCCACCTCCGGCTGCTGGGCCAGGGCCAAGAGCCGCGCCGCCTCTTCAGGCGTCAACTCACCGTCGGCCTCGCGGTGCAGCAGCTGCCGCCAGTCCGGCGCCCCGGCAGAATTGTGAGTCTCCACGCCCATACGTTTCCTCTACGGGACTGGGGCGTCTGGCGTTCCCACCTCGCCTGTTGGGTCGGCGGTCCCCGCCCGATAGGGACCGCTCTTGCCGCCGGATTTGCTCAGCAGCCGCACCCCGGTGATCTCGATGGCCTTGCTGGCCGCCTTGAGCATGTCGTAGACGTTCAGGGCGGCCACCGTTACGGCCGTCAGGGCTTCCATCTCCACGCCCGTGGGCGCCGTGGTGTGGACCCGGGCCCACACCCGCACCCCGCCGGGCTCCAGTGTGAGCTGCACCTCGGCCCCGGTCACGGGAATGGGGTGGCACAGCAGCACCAGATCGGCTGTGCGCTTGCTGCCGGCCAGGCCAGCCAGCCGGGCCACCACCAGGGGATCGCCCTTGGGGCTGGTGCCGGCTTCCAGGGCGGCGCGGGCGCCAGGAGGCAGGCGCACCCAGGCCTCGGCGGTGGCCTCCCGGGGGGTGGGCGCCTTGGCCGTCACGTCCACCATCTGGGGCTGCCCGCCCCGGAAGTGCGTGAGCTTGGTCACTCCTCGGGCACCTTCAGGTCGGCCAGGGCGGCAAAGGGATTCTGCTTGGCGTGCAGCGAGCCCTCGGGGGTGCCCAGATCATCGTCAATGGCTTCCACCGGCACCTGGGCGCTGTGCTCGCAGGGGCCCCCATTCAGGTCGTGGCCGCAGACCTGGCACAGGCCCTTGCAGGCGTCGTCGTGCAGCACGCTCAGCGGGGCCGCCAGCAGCGCCGACTCCGCCAGATACGCGCTGAGGTCCAGTTCGGGGGCGCCAAACACCAGCACCTCCTCGCCAGAGTCGGCCTCCTCCAGAAAGGGGGTATTCACGGAAGGCTCGTAGCGCATCAGGCTGCCCAGGCGCAGCGTCAGCGGCACTGGCACCTCGCGCAGGCAGCGGGCGCATTCCATCACCAGCACTGGCTCGAAGGTGCCTTGCAGGTACATCTCATGGCTGCCCAGGGCATTGACGCTCACCTCGAACGGCGCGGGCTGGGCAAAGCGCAGCACCTGCTGCGTATCGCCCTGCTCGTACTGGAGGTGATCAAGGGTGCCCCGTGCGTGGGCGTCGTCCGACGAGGAACGCAGCAGGGCCCCCAGGTGAATTCGAGGTGAATCGGTCATGGCTTCATGATAGAGCCGGGGGGCTGACAGAACCCTGAGCCTGTGAACGAAGTGGGGGGCGCTGGGGTGGTGGGCGGGCCAGCGCCCTGCCCTAGGCCAGCTCGACCACGCTGGCATCGCTGATCGTGAGCTTGTGGGTGCGGGGCAGCGTGCGCCCGCCGCGCACCTGGGCGCGCACGCCAATCAGGCAGTCCTGCAGGCGGGTGGAGACGTGCTCAATAATGGCGCCCTCATCCACCACGCTGTGCTCAACCTCGGCGCCGCGCACCACGCTGCCCTTGCCGATGCTGGTAAAGGGGCCGATATAGGCGTCTTCAATGACCACGTCCTCGCCCAGCAGCACCGGGCCCAGGATCTTGCTGCGCGTGACGCGGGCGCTGGCCGGCACCACCACATGCCCCGTGAGCTGCGCGTCTTCCACCACGCCCTGAATATTGCTTTCAATGCGTTCCAGCAGCAGGCGGTTGGCGTCCAGCAGATCGGCCGGGCGGCCCGTGTCCTTCCACCAGCCCTGCACCGCCTGCCCGGTCACGGTGCAGCCACGCTCAATCAGGCCCTGAATGCCGTCCGTGATCTCGTACTCACCCCGCGCCGAGGCGGGCATGCCGTCCAGCACTTCAAACAGTTCCGGCGTGAAGCAGTACAGCCCGGCGACGGCCAAGTTGCTGGGCGGCACGGCCGGCTTTTCCACCAGGCGCGTGATCTGTTCGCCCTGCAGTTCAGCCACTCCAAAGGCAGTGGGGTTCTCGACCTCCACCAGGGCAATCAGGGCGGTGGGCCGCGTCTGCCCAAAGCGCTCGACAAACGGCCGGGCACCAAATTCAAAGAGGTTGTCGCCCAGGTACACGCAGAAGTCATCCTGCCCCACCCACTCGCGGGCGGTGAGCACCGCGTGTCCCAGGCCCAGCTGCTCGTGCTGGTTGATCAGGGTGAGTTGCACGCCCTGCAGGTGCTCGACGGCATGCTGAATTTCGTCGCGCGTGATGTCGGAAACCACAATGCCGATCTCGGTGATGCCGGCCTGCTGCAGCGTGCCGATGGCGTGGCAGATGATAGGGTAGCCGGCCACCCGCAGCACAGGCTTGGGGCGGGTGTAGGTCAGGGGACGAAGTCGGGTGCCCAGGCCAGCAGCAGGAATAATGGCTTTCACCCCATGACTGTAAGGGAGGGCCGCCCCATGCTTCCCTGGCCTAAGGCTTACGTTTTCCTCTACACTTCAGAAGTGACTGGCAAGGCCATGGTAGATCGGGATTCATCTCGTATCATGCAGTAACCTGCGACGTCAGGTGCTTGCAGTTTAAGCTGTCGCTTTGCGGGGCCGCGCTCCAGAACGCGAGCGGCCAAGCGTGGTGTGTGATTTCAAATCAAAGGCAGGTTGACGCATTGAAACCAGGCAGAAGGAACGCTGAGGAATGACCCAGCACACCAGAACCGAACAGGAAGTGGATCTCGGGGTTTTGTGGCGGGGCGTTCGCCGCCGGCTTGGCTGGCTGATAGGAGCCGCGCTGATGCTGGGTCTGGCGACTTACTTCTGGTCACGCTCGCAGCCGGCCATTTACGCGGCCAGGGCGACCCTGCTTTCCGCGGGCAATCAGGGTGCAGACGCTGCGTTTGGCAACGCAGTCATTCGCGCCCCCATCCTGCCCGAAGGTGCCCTGCAACAGGCCCTGAAGAGCACATCAGTCATTGAGCCTATTGTGGCCAATCTCAAAGGACGAGCGGATCTTCCTGGTGCAGAGCGCGCGCAGATAACGGCGGCTTTGCAGCAGCAGCTGGCTTCGCAGACGCTGAGCAGTCTGCATCTGGGCTCAGAGATTGATCCTTACGCGGGTGGCAGTGGCGTGCACACCCTGACGGCACGTGCGAATACAGCACAGGGTGCTGCCCTGCTGGCGAATCTGGCGGCCCAGTCGTTGCTGGACTGGGACCGTGGACGCGCTGTGGAGAATGTGCGGCGCGCCGCTGCGGGGTACCGCGCCCAGCTGGCGCAGCTGGATGAACAGATCGGGCGGGCATCTGGGGTTGAGCGCCAGACGCTGATTGCCCGGCGCGCCACCTTGCAAACCAACCTGGCGAGTGTGCTGATTCTGGAAGATTCCACCATGGGCAGCCTCAGTCGCCTGTCCAGTGCTGTGGCGCCCCTCACGCCCGATGCGCCCCGGCCACTGCGAAATGCCCTCCTGGTCAGTCTATTGTCTGGTCTCATTGGACTTGGGCTTCTGTCCATGTTGAGTGTGACGGACCGCGCTGTTCGTGGCGAGGATGATCTGCTGGTCATGAACTTGCCTACTCTGGCCACCATTCCCAGACTGCGGCAGCGGGACATTGTTTTTTCTGGCATAGTACGCGCCGCGCGCCAGGCCGGCTTGTATGAGGCGATCGGCTTTCTACGGGTCAATCTCATGACGGCGCTGCAGGGCAAGGACCGTCCTATTATCCTGATCACGAGCACAGCACCGGGCGAAGGCAAGAGCAGTCTGGCTGCCACACTGGGCGACGGCTTTGCCGCCAGTGGTCAGCGTGTTCTGATTGTGGACGCAGACCTCAGGCGCGGCACACAGGAAGCCGTCTGGAAGAAATTCAACGATGGGGGGCAGTGGCATCAATTGTGCGGTACGGGCGGTGTCAGAACCACACAGGAAGCCCTGCTCAGCCCGGATAACGTTCAGGTGCTGCAAGTTGAACCCAATGTGGATATGTTGCCCGCTGGTCCCAGCCTGCACGATACCCTCTCATTGCTGAACCGAGCGGATATTGGGCGCGCCCTGCAGCTGTGGCGAGCCCAGTACGACGTAGTGCTGATTGATAGTGCGCCCCTCCTGGCTCTGGCAGACGGTCTGGTGATTGGCACGCACGCAGACGCGGTCGTCATGGTCACAGAGTATGGCCGTACCAACTTGGCTGCCGTGCGTAATGCACTGCGGCGCGCGGAACGCGGCGGCCTGAAGGTCCTGGGCGCGGTGGTCAACAAGGTGAATGCGCGCGAGGAACAAAGCTACGGCTACGGTTACGCGTACACTGCGGCGCCGAAACAGAAGAGCTAAGAACATGGGGACTTTTCCCCTGGGTAGTCCGCTCACAGGCACCAGTGTTCTGCTGTTTGTTGCTGCTGTGGCCGGCCTGGCCTGGTGGCTAACCCATGCGCCTGCGCCCCCACCCATCACCTTCAGTGGTGGGAGCTGCGCCGCTGTGCCCCAGTGGACGCCAGTGTATCTATCTGAACCCAATGCGGCGCAGGCTTCGGAAGAGGGCTGGAATCTCTGGGGCGCCTCTGCTGTGGGGACCCGCGTGTGTGGACCGGGTCGCCTGGAGGTGAGGCTCAGGCCAGAGCCAGCGGCAGGTGTACCCCACCTGACTGTGCTGCTGGATGGGGAGCAGCTTCAGGAGGTGCCCGTGCAGACCGAGCAGACCATTCAGGTGCCGGTTCCCCGTGCTGGCGCCCTTGGCCTTGCATATCTGAATGACTACTACCGCGCCGACGTTCGCTCAGTGGAAATTCAACAGGTCAGGTCCGGTGCGCTGGGCTGTCAGCGCCTTACCCCGACCCGGCTTCCCACAAATCCGCGAAACACGTATGTGCCCCAGAGTGACCTGCTGGTGCTGCTGGACCCCGATCCTGTGCCTTACAACTTATGCCGCGCGGGGACGTTGCGCGTGCGAATGAAGGGCACGGTTGCCGGAGGTGAGGCGCCTGCGGTCAGGGTGGTGCAGGGGGGGCGTCAGCTGGCCATGTGGCGAGCTGCTGTAACACCCACGACCTACACCGTCCAGGCTCAGGGCGGCGAGGTGACGCTGAGTATGACCAATCCATACGCCAAGCAAACAGCAGATCGCAATCTCAGGATCACGGGGTTGCGCTGGCAGCCGCAGACGTCGCCCTGACAGTCCACCGGTAGACGGCCAAGGGTTTTAGAGCCAGAGGGCCACCTGCATAAAGGCGGAGTTCAAGTCGCTGCTGGGGGACGTTCGCCAGCGTCAGGTCTGGGATTGCCAGCGTTCCCCCCTGTGCCGTCACCGAGAAGTCAGTGATACGCACAGAGCGGCAACCTATGGTGCAGCTGTTGAGGGAGGCGCGGTATTGACCAGCCTCACCCTTCAGCTGTGCCACAAGCCGGTATGCCTGTCCAGGAGTGAAGGTTGGCGGTGCGGCAAGCAGTTGAAAGTTCAGGGGTGAGACGCTGCGCTGGGGCAGGGTAATGGCCACAATGGGCACAGACAGGACGGCGAACACAGCGGCACTGGTCAGGGAAGCGCCACGCAGATCTTTGCTCTGGAGGTGGCGCAGCTGTGTGCCTGCGAGGATCCAGAACAGTTCGCCACTGATCAGTCCAGGAACAATCCAGGTGTTATCAATGATGTTGGTCAGAATGACGCCACTCAGTGCTGCCACAACCAGGGCGTCGCGGCGTCTGACACTGAGAAACAGGACTGTACCGATAAGAGCGAAGAGGCCAAGTGTACCCACTGGCCCGGTCTCAGCCCACTGGTGCAAGACGCCATTGTGGGCGATGAGCCAGGGCTGGCCACTGGCCCGCACCCATGCGGGGCAGGCGTCTGATCTGTCGGGCACAGTCAAGAAGTAACAGTCGCCGGTGGGCGCCAGCGCTGTGCCCACACGGTAGCTGCCTATTCCTCCCAGAGGCACATCTTGAATCAGTGCCAGTGTGTTTTGCCAGATGACTTGACGGCCAGCGAGATCAAATTGTTGGAACCGCTCCAGGGTTGCAATTTGCGCCTTTTGACCCACAAGCACAAGAGCCAGCAGGAGTGCGCCAGTGATACCCGCAGCCCCAGTGAGCCACCAGCGTCGGTGACGGCCCATCATCAGGCCAAATATTACGCCAAGCACCGTGGCCAGCAGCGGCCCACGGCTGCCAGAGGCGAGCAGGATCCCCAGCGCCAGCAGGGCGCCCGGTGCCCGCCAGGTCCATCGGCCAGGCAGGTAGAGACAGAACCACACGCCATAAGCGCCGGCCAGTCCCAGGGAGGTGGTGGTCAGATAGGGGTGGATGAGGCGGCCGCTGAGCCAGTCCACACCCTGGATCTGGCTAAAGACTGTGGCGGTAAGGTACACAAGGCCGAGTCCCCAGAGAACTGGACGGATGGCCGGCGCTTCCCTCAGGTAGTGACCTATACCAATGAGGCCGAACAGCAGCAGAGTTCGGAAAGTGGCCGCGAGAAGGGCCAGAGCAGGGACAGGAGTAAAAAGAACGGGTCCGAGCTGTGTGAGCACATATATACCGAGCAGGGCCCACGCGCTTGGGGGCAAGGTTCTGAGACAGCGTAAGCCGATGAGTGCGAGAGGGGAAAGGACATAGACGACTGGTAGTATCGAGAGCCATGAGTTGGCCCAGCGTAAACACGTTAGGGTGGAGCGGTGGGCACTCATCGGCTTGAGTATAAGCAATTCCTATCTAACGGCGGCTGGCTGTGAAGAAGATCAGATAGATAATCTTGGAGTCATGGTTCAAGACACTATGATGAACGGGATTCGGAAGATTCATTTTAAAGGATGAGTGATAGTCTTGAGTGGAAGTCCTAAAGTTTCGGTAGGAGTGGTCACCTATAATCAAGAAAAGTATATAGAACAGACTGTTACAAGTATTTTAGATCAAGATTACGAGAACTTGGAAGTTATCGTCTCTGATGATGCCTCAGCAGACTCAACTCAGGATATTCTTACCAAGCTGCATGAGCTCTATCCGGGTAGACTCAAGATAATTTTTCAGCAGAAAAATATAGGTCTTGCCCAGAATTGCCAAGCTGTTCTCGATGCTTGTAGTGGAGAATATGTTTGCCTCACAGGCGGAGATGATCTGTACATTCAGGGGAAAGTCAGAAAGCAAGTCGAATTTATGCAATCTCATCCAGAATACCTTCTGTCATATCATCAGGTGGAAGCCTTTGTATCTAAAACTGGCCAGCATTGGTATTACTTTACTGAAAAAATCATAGAGGGATCGGCAGAAGAATTAATCGAGAACGGTATGGAGTTTTTGCCACTCAGCGTCATGTTCGTCAACACTAGAAAATGGCCCACTTTTAGAACTGAGGCGCCAATCGCTAGTGATTGGCTTTTTTGTATAGAATATCTTATTAAAAATTCGGGAAATTTTGGCTTTATGCCTGGAATTTATGCCTCTTATCGCCGTCATGAGTCAAATATTACTAATGTTTCTGATAATTCTGATAATTGGACGGCAATCTCGATTATGAGGAATGAGTATCCTCAATACCAGCGTGCCGTTGAAAGATTTCGTTCTCGATTGACTCTTACGGAATTTCGAGCTGGCCGCCTTACGCTGGTCCCCCTGCTTCTTCGGTTTTTGACCAGTCCTTTCTCATTCGTCTGGGCATTTTTCTGGCTATTTGAGACCCGTCTTCGCCGCAGGAAAGCGCCATCTACCCAACCCAAGGGGATTACAATATGAACACTAAGCCTCAGAAAATCCTCGTCACGGGGGGCTGCGGATTTATCGGAAGCAACTTTGTGCGCTACTGGTTGGAGCACCACAGCAACGACCATGTGGTGGTTTATGACAAGCTGACATATGCCGGGCGCAGAGAGAATCTGCAAGACCTCTGGTCGAATCCGCGTTTGACATTTGTGCAAGGCGACATCGCCGATCAGGCCACTGTGCGGGAAGCCTGTGTAGGCCATCAGATCAACCTCATCGTGAACTTCGCAGCCGAGACGCACGTGGACCAGAGCATCTTGGGGCCACTGGTCTTTACAGACACCAATGTACGGGGCACGCATGTATTACTGGAAGTGGCTAGGGAACTGGGGCTGAGGCTGCACCACATCAGCACCGATGAGGTATACGGCCATATTGCTGCAGGACACCAGAGCGCCGAAACCGATCCGCTGGCGCCCCGAAGTCCCTACGCAGCCAGCAAGGCTGCGGCAGACCAGCTGGTGCAGGCTTACTTCATTACTTACGGTCTGCCTGTGACTATCACGCGCGGCGCGAACAATGTCGGGCCCTACCAGCATCCAGAAAAAGCAGTGCCGCTCTTTGCCACCAATGCTCTGCGGGGAGAGGCTCTTCCTGTGTATGGCGACGGACTGCAGCAGCGCGACTACGCCCATGTCCTGGACCATTGCACCGGCATTGAAACCGTGCTGTTGCGTGGTCAGCCAGGAGAGGTCTACAACGTGGGCACTGGGGAGGAGATGACCAACCTGGAGATGGTGAACATCGTTCTGCGCGAACTGGGGGGGGACCCTGGGCTGGTACGTCATGTTCAGGACCGTCCCGGGCATGACCGGCGATATTCCATGAATGTCAATCGCCTGCGCGCGCTGGGCTGGACGCCGCAGTATCACCCACGTGACGCCGTGGCCCATGCCGCACGTTGGTATGCGCAGAACCGCTGGTGGTGGGAGCCTATCCGGGAAGGAACATTCCGCGAGTACTACGAACGCCAGTACGGACAGCGCCTGGCGGAGCGCTCGTCTTGACCCCTACATCTCAGCGCCGGGGCATTTTGCTGGCTGGGGGAAGTGGCACCCGGCTGTATCCAGCCACTTTGGCAGTTTCCAAGCAGCTGCTACCCATTTACGACAAACCCATGATCTATTACCCGCTCACGACACTGATGCTGGGCGGCATCCGCGAGATCCTGATTATCTCAACGCCGGAAGACACCCCACGCTTTCAACGGCTGCTGGGCAATGGGGAACAGTGGGGGCTGCGGCTGGAGTACGCGGTGCAGCCCAAACCTGAGGGATTGGCCCAGGCTTTTCTGATCGGTGCGGACTTCCTTGAAGGTCACCACAGCGCCCTGATCCTGGGTGACAATATTTTCTACGGGCACGGTCTGGTAGATCTGCTGACAGCGGCTGATCAGCAGCGGCAGGGTGCCACTGTGTTTGCGTATCAGGTCAGCGATCCAGAACGGTACGGCGTGGTGGAATTTGATGCTCAGGGCCGTGCGGTATCGGTGGAGGAAAAACCAGCGCGGCCCAAATCGGACTTCGCCATTACGGGTTTGTATTACTACGATGCGCAGGTGGTTGACATTGTGCAAACCCTCAAACCCTCGGCACGAGGTGAACTGGAAGTTACTGAGGTGAACGCTGCCTACCTGCAGGCGGGGGAGTTGAACGTGCAGCATATGCGGCGCGGCTTTGCCTGGCTGGATACAGGGACCCACGAAAGCATGCTGGAGGCCAGTCTGTTTATTCAGACCATCGAACACCGTCAGGGACTCAAGATTGCCAGCCCTGAAGAGGTGGCCTGGCGCAACGGCTGGATCTCGACGGAGCAATTGACCGAACAAGCCCGCGCTCTGGCCAAGAATCAGTATGGAGAATACTTGCTGTCACTTGTGGCTCAGCGCATCTGAGCCGCGAGGTGCCCAGCCCAGGCACTCTGGAGGTCCACTATGAAGGCACATAATGTTCAGATCTCGCCCAAGGCCCATGTCGAGGCCACTGAGATCGGGGAAGGCACTCGGATTGGGCCCTTTGCTGTGGTCGAAGCTGGCGCCCAACTGGGCCGCAATGTGGTGATTCATCCCTACGCTTTCGTGGGCGCTGGGGTGGTACTGGAAGATGATGTGGAGGTGTGGCACGGTGCGGTGATTGGAAAGCCGCCCAAGGGTGCTGGGGCCACGGCCAGAGCAGTCGTGTATGAGCAGCGTATCTCCGTGGGTTCAGGAACCTCAGTGGGCCCACACGCTGTGATCTTCTATGACGTGATGATAGGCCGCAACACCTTAATAGGTGATGGCGCCTCTATCCGGGAACAATGTCGTGTTGGAGACCAGTGCATCGTCAGCCGCTACGTTACGGTAAACTACAACACCACCATTGGCCACCGGGTCAAGATTATGGATCTGACGCATATTACGGGTAATGCTGTTATTGAAAACGACGTGTTCATCAGTACCATGGTGGGCACCATGAATGACAACAAGATGTCACTCAGAAGTTATCGTCCAGGTGAGATCATCGGACCACACGTTCAGGAGGGCGCGTCGATTGGGGGTGGAGCCATGCTGCTCCCCAACGTCAAGATTGGTCGACAGGCTACAGTGGCAGCAGGCGCTGTGGTGACCAAGGTCGTGCCTGACGGCGCACTGGTATTTGGCATGCCTGCCAAGGTCAGAGAACGCCGTCCCGCCGAGGAGCCGCAGCGTGAGTCTTGATGATGTGCGGCTGGTGCCACTACCAGTGCGCAGCGACGAACGCGGGAGTCTGAGCTTTCTGGAAGCCGGAGAGCATGTTCCTTTTGAAATCAAGAGGATCTTCTATCTATACGGTATTGCACCTGGGCAGAATCGTGGCGCGCATGCTCACAGGGAGTTACAGCAGTTTCTGATCCCCCTGGCCGGGTCGTTCGAAGTCAGATTGGATGACGGCAGAAAAAAGGCAACCTTTACACTGGACCGCCCAGATCAGGGGCTTTATATGCCTGCTGGAATCTGGGGGGATCTGTACAATTTCTCAAAGGATGCAGTTTGCCTTGCCCTGGCCTCTCTACATTATTCCGAAGAGGACTACTACAGAAACTATGATGAATTTAAGGCTGTATATGGTGCTTAAAAGATGAAAGTTCCCTTTCTTGATCTTCAATCCATCAATGGTCTTCTGCAAACAGAGTTGAAAGAGGCCTCCAGTCGTGTGATTGACAGCGGCTGGTACATTATGGGCCCAGAGCTTGAAGCGTTCGAGCAGGAATATGCAGCTTACACGGGCAACCGCTACTGCGTGGGTGTCGGCAATGGTCTTGACGCCCTGTCGCTGACTCTGCGTGCTCTGGGCGTGGGTCCTGGCGATGAGGTGATTGTGCCGTCCAACACCTACATTGCCACCTGGCTGGCGGTGTCATACCTTGGCGCGACGCTGGTGCCGGTTGAACCAGATGCTACCTACAACATGGACCCCGAGCATATTGAGGCGGCGATTACGCCTCGAACCCGAGTCATTCTGCCCGTTCACCTCTATGGCCAGCCTGCCCAGATGGACCGGATCACGGCGATTGCTCAGCGGCATGGCCTGCGTGTTCTGGCTGATGGTGCTCAGTCCCACGGTGCCCGGCTGAGCGGGCGGGCAGCCAGCACTTTTGGGGACGCCACCGCGTGGAGTTTCTATCCAGGGAAGAATCTGGGCGCGCTGGGCGATGCAGGCGCAGTCACCACAGATGACCCCGAACTCGCCCAAGCGCTCAGAACCCTGCGCAACTACGGATCCAGCGTCAAATATGTCAATGAGGTGCAAGGCGTCAACAGCCGCCTGGATGAGTTGCAAGCCGCTCTGTTGCGGGTCAAATTGCAGCATCTCGATGCGTGGAACACCCAGCGTCAGGTGACGGCAGAGCGTTATAACAGCGCCCTTCAGGGTGTAGAGCGGCCGTATGTGCTGCCTGGTGCCGAGCCCGTCTGGCATCTGTATGTCGTTCAGCACGAGCGGCGCGATGAACTGCAGCGCCACCTCAGCGCCCAGGGTATTCAGACCCTGATTCACTATCCTATTCCCCCACACAGACAGGCGGCCTACGCGCAACTGGGCTGGCCTGAAGGCGCCTTCCCCATTTCGGAGGCGTTGCACCGACGTGTCCTGAGTCTACCCCTCGGCCCGCACCTGAGCCCAGAACAGGAAGAACAGGTTATTGCCGCTGTCAACGCGTTCGCCGGTTAGAGGCGGCTTGAATAATATCCTGCGGGTGCTTGCGGTCCTGCTGGCTTCATCCCTCGTCACGCTTGCAGCTGGCCTTGTTCGTCAAAAAATGCTGGCCCTGGAACTGGGGCCTGTCGGTGTAGGCCAATTGGGGCTGCTGACAAGCCTGGCCGGCGCCATAGCAACGCTGATCGGCTTGGGGCTTTCCACGAGTGGAGTTCAGCGCGTTACGGTGACCTCCTCAACCTCAGAGGCTGATGCAGCTCAGCGCAGTCTGACGTTGGGGTCGCTGGTACTGGGCCTAGTGGCCGGCATCCTGGGGGCGGTGCTGGCCCCCAGCTTTGGTCTGAACTCAGACGGTTTGGATCGCTGGGCGGTAGGGCTTGCAGCCCTGCTGACCATCGTTTCCGGGGGGCAACTGGCCCTGCTTAACGGTCTGGGCCAGTTACATAAGATTGCCTGGGTCAATAGCGGGTCGGCAATTCTGGGAACACTGCTGACAGTTGTGACGTTGGTGGTGGCGCCGCGCTGGGGGCTTCACACTGCGCTGCTGGCACCACTGTTGTTAACGGCCCTGCTGGCAGCCTTCGCTCAGCGCCAACACCGCGCTCCCCGGAGCCGCACTCTCCCAGGGGCGCTGTGGCCACAACTGCGTGCCATGGTCAGCCTGGGTGCGGTCTTCGCGGTGGGTACCGGCATAGCCACGCTGGGCCAGTACGGTGCCCGGTGGCTGATCGAAAAGCAGTTTGGTGGCGAAGCATTGGGCCAGTACCAAGCTGCCTGGGCGCTGACTATGCTCTACCTGGGCGTGCTGCTGAGTGCTATGGGTACTGAATTCTTTCCCAGAATCACCCGTGCCGCCACGGAGGTCGACAGCGCGGCGCTTACAGATATAGTTCGCCGCCAGATCACTTTAACCGTGGGCCTGGCCCTGCCTGCTATCTGTCTGCTGATCTTACTCAGCGAGTGGATTATGACGCTCTTCTACAGCGCAGAATTCAGGCCTGCCGCCGCCTTGGCGCGCCAGCAATTCATGGGCGACATTTTCAAGTTGGCCGCTTGGGCCATTGGCTTTACCCTGCTGGCCCGCCAGGCCAAGAGGCATATGTTTCTGCTGGAAGTTCTGTGGATCGCAGTGTATCTGCCCCTGCTGTGGATTCTGACGCGCACGACTGGTTTTGCCGGCGTAGGTTGGGCGTACGCGGGGGCCTATGCCGTTTACCTGATCGCCAGCATCTGGGCGTATCGTCATCAGGTGGGCGTCGCGCTGCCTGCCCGATTATGGGCAGGGGTCGCTGCAGCTGCGGCCCTGGCGGGCGTGCACCTCTGGGGAAGTTCATCGAACGTATGGGTCATCATCATGGCCACGTTGGATCTGATAGCGCTTGGAGCTGCTGGCGCATGGTTCTTGAAACTGCGGCGCACCAGACTGGGGTCTGCAGGCTAGAAAGCTGACAGGCTCACCTCAAGACAAGCTCAAGGGAAGGCGTACCCAGGGGCTTGAGGGGGGATCCTGGCTTTTGCCCTGAAGGTACTGTCAACCAAGGCCAAGAACGGCGGGCTTCGTGGCCGTGGGGGCGTTCCCTTGAGCGCTTAGGGCGAAGGAGCAGCATGGTCAGAAAGGACAGCAGGCCGGCGTTCTTCCCAGGCCAGGGCGTCAGCGATGGCCTGTGCCGTGGTGCGTTGGGGGGCCCAGGCCAACCACTGGCGTGCCCGGTCAATTCGTGCATAAGCTCCGGGCGTATCCCCTGGCCGACGAGGCGCGTCCACCACTGTGAGGGGTTGGCGGCTGACCTTCTGGAACGCCTGCACAAGTTCCCGAACGGTTACGCCCTGTCCAGTCCCCACATTGAGTACCAGGGCCGGGGCACTTTTGCCCGTCGCCCGCTGGGCATGCACGAAGACTTGGTCGAAGTGTTCAACCGCCGCCACGTGCGCCTGTGCCAGATCCCAGACATGAATGTAGTCACGCAGGCCAGTGCCATCACGGGTGGGGTAATCAGTCCCCGTCACTTCAAAGGGCACTTGCTCACGGGCGGCAGCCAGCAGGCGACCCAGCACATGAGAAGGGTCAGGCACGTAGGGCCCTGAACGCAGGAGTGGATCAGCACCTATTGGGTTGAAGTAGCGCAGAGACAGCGTGCGCATCGGCGAGGCTACGGACAGATCAGCAAGGATCTGCTCCGTCATGAGTTTGGTGCGCGCGTATGGACTGAGCGGACGCACAGGACTATCTTCCGAAACCCCAAACCCTGTTTCATAACTGGTTGCTGGGCTCTCATACACACTGGCACTGGAACTGAAGACGAGACGGGTCTGTCCCAGATGAATGAGGCTCTCTGCCAATGCGAGTGTCCCCAGCACGTTCTCCCGGTAGTACTGTGCGGGTTTCTGAACCGATTCGCTGACGATGATTCGCGCGGCAAAGTGAATGGTCAGTGCAATATCTGGATGTTCCTCAAATATTTGTTCAAGGAGTGCACTGTCTGCAACGTCGCCTTTGTAGAAGATGCGACCATGTGTAAAAGCGGCTGCGCCTGTTAGAAGCGAATCAAGAACTACAGGCGTATGCCCTGCTTCTTCCAGTGCGGCGCAGGTCGTGCTTCCTATATAACCAGCGCCGCCCGTCACCAGAATCTTCATCAAGACTAGTGTAGGCGAGATTCCTCGGTGCGGCGCCAGCCTGCGGGCACAGTTAAAGTAAGCTGTGTGGGATGATCCCGACATCTGGTTGGCCGGTTCCTTTTTGCTTCAGGAGTGAGCAATGACCCCACGCGGAGTTGCTCTGCTTGTTCCAGACATTACTGCCAGACGGGGCATGGAGCGGGCCACAACGAATTTGGCCAATGCATTGGCGGGTGCGGGGTGGCCTGTTCGCCTGATCAGCGTGTTTTCAAATGGTGCGCCAGCGGCCTATCCCCTGACGCCAGATGTGGAGTTGCTGCACTTGGGACTGCAGCGAGAAGTGAGTAACAATGTGCAGCGCTTGGTCAAACTTGCACATACATTGCGGCATCTGGCAAAGCCAACTCAAACTGCGGAGGTCATCATCGCTGCAGAAGGCATGCTGGCAGTCAACGCCGCGATTCTGAAGATGCAGCGCCCCTGGCAGCAGGTAATTGCCTGGGAACATCTCCTGAGCGAACTTGACCCTCCCCTGTACCGACGTCTGCGGCGCGCTTTCTATCCTATGCTTGACGCGGTTGTGGTCCTGAACGAGCACGAGCGCCTCGCCTTTGCCTCCTGGGGTCTGAAGCATGTGGTGCGCATTCCCAATGTCACTTCCTTTCCTGAAGTGCAGGTGGCAGATTACGATCAACCGAGGGCCATCTCTGTCGGTGCGCACACGGCTGATCGAGTCAAAGGTTTTGACCGTTTGATTCCTGAGGCTGCGCCTGTACTGCGTACCCAGCCACAGTGGAAGATTGTGATCGTCGGACGGGATGTGCCTGGCCCAGAGCTGGAACAACTGGCCACGGCGCATGGGGTTGCCGAGCAGGTCGAACGCCTGGCTGCTGTGAGCGACATCTCGGCACAGTATCGCCGGGCTTCTTTTATGGTGATGGCGTCCCGGCATGAGGCGTTACCGATGGTCATTCTCGAGGCCAAGGCCCATGGCCTGGCGACCCTGGCCTACGATGTGCCGCACGGCCCGCGAGAGATGATCACCGACGGGGTGGATGGTTTTCTTGTGCCTGACGGCGACTCGGTGACCTTCGCGCGCCGCTTCGAACAGCTGGTGACAGGCGAGGCGCTGCGCCGACAACTGGGAGAAGCCGCCGCCCAGTCTGCGGCGCAGTATTCGCCTCAGGCCATAGCAGAACAGTGGCGCCCACTTCTTCAGCGTTCACGGGCAAGGACGACCCAGCGGCGCCCAGGAAACGTGTAATGCCCACAAGCTGACGCGCTGAATTGGCCGTAGCTGGTGGGCTCTGTGGCCCTACGCTGACTGCTGTTGAGCCCTCCCAGTGGGCGCCGCTGTTTCAAGTGCCTCCAGCTTTCCCTGGCAAGAGGCCTAGGTACGCCGGAGGGCAAGGCGGAGTGCTTTGGCCACATTGCGGGGCCAGCGTCGGCGTAAATAGGACCTGTATCGCTGTTCAAACGCCAGGCGATCGAAGGGCAAAGGAACCTGAGCCAGAAAGTTCTTGTCACTGGGCAGGTGCCACAGGCTTACCTGGGCGCGCTCGTGTGCTGAGGGTTGGCGATGCTCAGGGTGCACACTCCAGTAGCGCAAAACAAGACCAAGCTGGCCAGCGTCTGCAATAGTAAGCCCTTGACGTATGAGAACACCCAGAGCAGCAGTAGTAAGGGTTTCGTCCCCCTGATGACGGAAAGCATTGATCTGACGAATGTAAGCTGGGAGATGTCCGTCCAGCACGTTGATTAACTGATGAAAGAAGCTGGGAGGGCCGGCAAGAAATTCGCCCCCAAACCAAGGCGTGAGCCTGAGGGTTGGCTCCAAACGCTGAACGTCTTTCATATAAGCTGGCCCACCCACCTGATTCGTGATGTCATATGCCAGTGGTGTGCCACGGTCTACTACTCGAGCAAGGGCATGGTCAAAGCCATTCATGGCCACCATATCTAAATCAAGAAGTGCCACATAAGGAAGGCTAAGCGTTGAGAAGTACCGGAAAACGTCAATTTTGAAATGTGCACTGTAGAAACGTATACCCTGAGGGACAGATATTTCAAAAGGAATATTTTTTATTTCAAGTTTAGTGATGAGGTTGGTTCGGGCCAGTTGCTGGAGTTCTTCGGCGCCATTGGTGAGCAAGACAAAAGTGTAGCCCTGTTGTCGCAGAGAGTCGGCGAGCAGAGCTGCATTTTTTAGATACACCAGACGCTGTTCATCGTAGTTTTTCAATGTGGCGTTGGCGACGCCCACGTGTTGCTGATCCAGATACAGCAATCCAAAGAATGAGACAGGCGGTGCAGGTAGAGATTCGCTCACATGCTCACGATATCAGGAGGCTCCCAAGCGCTTTTTTCAGCTGCACCGGTGCCAATGCGGCTGCGGCATTTGCCCGGGTCTCTGAATAGAAGTCGTATAGTTGCGGCTATGCGCTTGGTGTTCTGGCAGCAATTCTATAGCCCCCATCAGTACGCGCTGCTGAACGCCCTCTCCCATCACGCCCAAGTTCAGACTGTGGATCTCGTCCTCGACCAAGATGTGTCTCAGGAGCGGCAGAACATGCACTGGGCCGCTCTACCCTACGAGCATCTCACGGTCCACCGGCACCCTGATCTGGCGCAGATAGAGCTGCTGGTGCAGCAAGCCGGCACGGTGCATGTGTTTTCTGGGCTTCATCTTGACCCAACGTCCAGCACCGGGCTCAGACGGTGCACGCAGTTAGGGCGGCCGGTGGCCATGATGGCTGAGGCGGGCGACTGGCATGGACATGGTCTGAAACGCTATCCCCGGCTGGCCCTACATATGTGGCGACGACTGCGCTATGGCCGGCACCTGTGCCAGATTCTGGCCATCGGTGAGCTGGGTGTGCGCTGGTATCGCCGCGTAGGGTACCCATCCAAGTGCCTGACACCTTTTGCTTATTTCGTGGCTCCAGAACGTCTACCCAACGCAACCGCACCTGCAGTGCCGGAGATACTTTTTGTAGGTCGAGCTTTGGCCTATAAGGGTGGAGAGCTGTTGTTACAGGCGCTGTCTCATTTGAAAGATCAGACATGGCACGCCACTCTCATTACGCAGGGACCGGAGCGTGAAGCCTGGGAGCGCTGCAGCAGGGTTCTGGGTTTACATGATCGTGTGACCTTCACGGACTTCAAGCCACCCGAACAGGTGCTGCGGCACATGGCCGACGCCTCAATGCTTGTGTTGCCCAACATTGCCGATGAAGGTTGGGGAGCTGTAGTCAATGAGGCGCTCTTTCAGGGCACGCCAGTTCTTTGTACAACCCTTACAGGGGCAAGCGATATGGTACGCGGGGTCACTGAACGCGGTCAGGTCACTGAGCCAACAGAAGAGGCACTCGTGCTGGCACTCAGGAGGCAGCTTGAGCGGGGCCATCCCTCCATGAATGACCGAGCGCAGATCATCAAGGGTGTGAAGGAGCAGTGGTCTGGAGAGAGTGGGGCCAACCGGCTGGTTCAGGCTCTGTCCCCTTGTCTGCACAAGAGGGGAACGTGACCGCAGTCCTTTCTCTGGGCAGAGGCGGGCGCTGGGGACAGTTTCAGGTCCTGGACCTGGTCATTCCTCTGGCGCTGGCGCTGGCGCTGTTTCCTGGCGGCGTCTATGTGTCACTGGTTCTGCTTCTGGTGCTCCTTTTCTGTGGTCGGATCCCCGATGCGCTGGCCGCAAATGTCTTGCTGACGCTGGCCAATCCAACAATATTTGACACCTCTGCCATGGGCTTACTGCGGTACATCCCGCTGCTCCTGGGTATGGCGCTGCTGTGGCCCAGAAATCGGGTGGCCGATCTGGGTGTGGGGTGGAGCCTCCTGAGCTGCGCCGCGCTCCTGATCTTCAATGCGGCGCTGGTCTCACAGCTTCCCAGTATTTCCCTGTTCAAGGGCGTGCTGTTCATCCTTGTGCTGTGGGTCCTGTTTAACACAGACCGGGTGGATTGGGAGGCATTCGCGTTTCGGGTGGACCGGTTCATTCCGCTGTACCTGCTGCTCAGCCTGCCTGTGCTCGCCTTTCCATCTATTGGGTTTAGTGTGAATGGCACCGGATTTCAGGGCATCACCAATCAGCCACAGGCTTTCGGTGTCTGGATGTCGCTAGGCGCAAGCTGGTTACTCTACCGCTCTTGGAATGGGCGATGCGCACTGGCGCGGCCCTGGATGCTGCTGGTTCTTCCCGGACTGCTGGTGTGCATTCTGCTGTCCGAAGCGCGAACGGCGCTGCTGGGGTTTGGCGCCGCTGCCCTGGTCACAGCACTCATCATGATTTTTCGCAGCCCCAGGCGTTTTGGTCTGCGCCTTCTCATGGCGCTGTTGGTGCTGGCGGGGGGTAGCCTGCTGGCCCGCAATAATGCGACCCTGGAGACATTCCTTTTTAAGCGCTCTCAGGCCAGCGATATTCTGGGGGCTGCCCAGGCTTCACGTGGGTTTCTTGTCGAACGCAGCCTGGAGAATTTCCGCGCCCATCCCCTGCTGGGAATTGGCTTTGGGGTTCCGTCCAACCCTGAAACAGCAGAGATCTCCTATGCACCTGTTGTGGGCGTCCCTATTGCGGTGGCCCTGGAAAAAGGCGTCTGGATTTCTGCCGCTCTGGAGGAGCAGGGGGTGGTGGGGACCCTGGCGCTTCTTTGCGTCTTCCTGGCCCTCATGACATACGCCGTGGTCAGACGAAGTTGGATGGCGCTTCCCATGATGTTGTATTTCCTCACGTCCAATCTGGGAGAGATGACCATGTTCAGTATGGGTGGTACGGGGCAGTTGCAGTGGCTTCTTCTGATGACGTCCCTGAAGCTTTTCGAGCCTGGAATGACAAAGGCACCAGGTCAGGTGGGCCATGCCTGATCCCATGAGCCAGCGGCCTGGGCGCCGTGTGCTGATTGTGATGGACGCCTATCTCCCCGGTCGTCTGGCGGGTGGGCCTGTGACCAGCGTGGCCAATATGATTGAGGCGTTGCGCGGAGAAATCGAGTTTGTCGTGGTGACCCGCAATGCGGACCTCAATGGCGAACTCTACCCGGATGTGCCCCTCGGCACTCCCGTTGCGGTCGGTGCAGCCTCGGTCATCTATCTGGCCGGCGCCGATTTTCGTGCTCGGAACATTCTCAAGATCGCCGCCTCATTGCAGGCCGACACCCTCTATCTCAACAGTTTCTTCTCGGTCCGGACCATCCGGCTGCTGCTTCAGCTCAGCAGCCGTCGGGGTCTGTTTCGCGCGGTGGTCCTGGCCCCCCGGGGTGAATTCTCACCTGGAGCCTTGGCTCTCAAAGCGAAAAAGAAACGGGTCTATTTGCAGCTTTTTCAGCGCCTTCACCTTCAGCAGGTGGTGACGACGTTTCAGGCATCCAGTCCCCTGGAGGAACGGGATATCTACCGCGCCCTGGGACCGGTCCGGGTGAAGGTGGCAGCGGATATGCCCGACATTACAGCTGCTGGGCCTGCTTCTGCAGCCCCGGCGTCTGCACGGCTGGTGTTCATCGGGCGCATTTCACCCATGAAAAATCTTCTGTATAGCCTGCAACTCTTGACCACCCTTCAGCAGCCAATCGAGTTTGATATTTACGGACCGCTGGAGGATCAGGGCTACTGGCAGCAGTGCCAACGGGTCATGGCAACGCTTCCTCCGCAGATCAAGGTTGCCTACCGGGGCGTTCTGACACATGAGGCGGTCACGGCCACATTTGCGTGCTACACCGCTTTTTTGCTGCCAACGCAGGGGGAAAACTATGGGCATGTGGTCCTGGAGGCCCTGAGTGGGGGCTGCCCGGTCATTCTGAGTGACCGCACGCCCTGGCAGGACCTTAACGCCTATGGGGTCGGGTGGGTCTGCGATCTGGACGAGCCATCCCAGTTTCGCAAGGCGGTGGCACAGGTCCTGAATGAGTCGGCTGAAGAAGCTCAGGCGCGGCGGGAGCGCTGCGTAGCCTATGCCCAGCGCGTGGCCAGTGATCCTGAAGTGCGAGAAGATAATCTCCAGTTGTTTGCGCCCGGGGCTTAGCCTCAATTCAATGTCAGTTCCTGAGAGGGTTCACCATGCAAAATTTGAATGGCAAAACGGTATTGATTACCGGCGGCACAGGCTCTTTCGGCAACGAACTGTTACAGCTCATCAAGGATTCAGAGGTGGCCGAGGTGCGTGTCTTCAGCCGGGACGAGCTGAAGCAGGAGCACATGCGCGTCCGCATGAAAAACTCCAGGGTCAAATTCCACATCGGTGATATTCGTGACCGGCAAAGTGTGGATCAGGCCATGGAGGGTGTGGACCTCGTGTTCCACGCGGCCGCCCTCAAGCAGGTGCCCTCTTGCGAGTTTTTTCCGATGCAAGCGGTGATGACCAATGTGGTGGGCAGCCACAACGTCATCGAGTCGGCCATCGCGCACCGGGTCGGCTCCGTCGTCTGTCTCAGCACCGATAAGGCCGTGTTCCCCGTGAATGCCATGGGCATGACCAAGGGCCTGATGGAAAAGGTCGCCACGGCGGCCGCGCGGCGACTTGGGGAAGGAAGCTCAACAGTGGTGTCGACGGTGCGGTACGGCAACGTGATGTATTCACGTGGTTCCGTCATTCCACTGTTTGTTGAGCAAATCAAGCAGGGGCGTCCCCTGACCGTGACCGACCCCAACATGACCCGCTTCCTGCTTTCACTGCGCAGCGCGATTGATCTGGTGCTCTTTGCCTTCGAGCATGCGCGCCAGGGCGACATCTTTGTGCGCAAGGCCCCGGCTTCCACGGTAGCGGACCTGGCACAGGCTGTGAAAAACCTTTTTGGAGCCGACGTTCCCGTTGAGATTATCGGCACCCGTCATGCCGAGAAGCTGTTCGAGACCCTGGCCACCTCCGGGGAACTGGTGAATGCCGAGGATATGGGCGACTATCTGCGACTGGTTATGGATGACCGGGACCTGAATTATGCCAAGTACTTCACCGAAGGGGAGCCCGAAGAGGCGCTGATTGACGACTACACCTCGCACAACACCGAGCGGCTGACGGTGGCGCAGGTGGAAGACCTGTTGCGTTCCCTGCCCGCTTTCGAGCAGGACCTGCTCGCCTACCACAGCGGGCCACGATGAGGATCGGTATCACTGGGGCGCGGGGTCTGCTGGGCACGCATCTTCAGGCCTACCTGCGGGGGCAACCAGAAACGCAGGTGGTGTCAGGCGGGCGAGAAGTCTTCGCCTCGGCCCAGGCCACGCAGGCGTTCGTGCGGCAATGTGACGCCATAGTCCACCTCGCAGGCATGAACAGGGGAGAGGACCAGGAGGTGGCAGCCACCAACATACGGCTCTGTGAGCAGCTGGTCGAGGCGCTGGAGGCTGCCGGAGAGCGGCCCCACGTCCTGTTTTCTTCATCCACCCACATTGAGCGGGACACGGCTTATGGAGCGTCGAAGCGGCAGGCGGCGGCGGTGCTGCGGGCTTGGGCAGGGCGCAGCGGCACCCGGTTCGCCAATGTGATCCTGCCTGGCGTGTTTGGGGAGGGCGGCAAACCCTTTTACAACTCGGTGGTGTCCACGTTCTGTTTTCAGGTGGCCCGGGGCGAGACGCCCAGCGCGAATGCACAGGCGCCCATTGAACAGCTGCACGCCCAGGCGGTGGCCCGGCAGATGCACGCTCTGCTTCTGCAGGGCGCAACGGGGGACGTTCGTGTTCAGGGTGAGGAGCTGACAGTGGGTCAGCTGCTGAGCAAGTTACAAGGCTTTCACACCCTGTACAGCCAGCACATCGTGCCTGATGTGCGCCGGGACTTTGACCGGGATCTGTTTAACACCTACCGCTCCTACCTGTACCCAGGCCACTATCCGGTTGCGCTGCCCCTGCACACCGATCCCCGGGGCAGCCTCTTTGAGGCGATCAAGAGCCCCAACGGAGGGCAGACCTTTCTCTCTACCACGCACCCCGGTGTCACGCGGGGCAACCACTACCACACCCGGAAGATTGAGCGCTTTCTGGTTACAGGGGGCGAAGCCGAGATCAAACTCCGGCATGTCACCGGGCAAGAGGTGCAGACCTTCCGCGTGCAGGGTGAGACGCCAGCCTATGTCGACATTCCCACACTGCACACGCACAACATTACCAACGTGGGCCAGGGCCTGCTGACCACCCTGTTCTGGACCCATGAACTGTACGACCCCGAACACCCCGATACCTTTCCAGAACCTGTGGAGCCTGTATGACGCCTCATCTCACCCGCCGCCTCAAAGTGATGACGGTGGTCGGAACCCGTCCGGAAATTATTCGGCTCTCCCGGGTGCTGGCCCGGCTGGATGAATGCACTGACCACGTGCTCGTACACACTGGCCAGAACTACGATTATGAGCTCAATGGCGTGTTTTTCCGCGACCTGGGGGTGCGCCAGCCGGACCATTTTCTGGAGGCGGCCGGCGCAACGGCCGCCGAGACCATCGGGCAGATTCTCATTCGCATGGATCCCCTGCTGGCCCAGGAGCAGCCCGACGCCCTGCTGATTCTGGGAGACACCAACAGCTGCCTGGCCGCCATCAATGCCAAGCGGCGCAAAGTTCCCATTTTTCACATGGAAGCGGGGAACCGCTGTTTTGATCAGCGGGTGCCCGAGGAAACCAACCGCAAGATTGTGGACCACACCAGCGACATCAACCTGACCTATTCCTCGATTGCCCGGGAGTATCTGCTGCGCGAAGGACTGGATCCGGCGCGCGTCATCAAGACCGGCAGTCCCATGTTCGAGGTGCTGCAGCACTACCGGGCGCAGATAGACGCCTCCGATGTCCTGGCCCGGCTGGACCTGACGCCTCAGAGCTACTTTGTGGTGAGTGCCCACCGCGAGGAAAACGTTGATTCCGATGTCAACTTACACAGGCTGCACGAGACGCTGAACACCGTGGCCGCCCACTTTGGGCAGCGCGTGATTGTCTCCACACACCCCCGTACCCAGAAGCGGATTGACGCCGCCGGGCTGCAATTTCACCCGAATGTGGAGTTGCTCAGACCTCTGGGCTTTCACGATTATGTTCACCTGCAACTGCATGCCCGCGCCGTCCTGTCAGACTCCGGGACCATCACCGAGGAGTCCAGCATTCTGAACTTCCCGGCCCTCAACATTCGCGAGGCCCACGAGCGGCCCGAGGGAATGGAGGAAGCGGCCGTGATGCTGACCGGACTGAATGTCACGCGGGTCATGCAGGGGCTGACCATCCTGGAGGGGCAGCCCAGGGGGGACCAGAGACTGCTGCGGCTGGTCGAGGACTACGCCATGCCCAATGTCTCGGACAAGGTGGTCCGCCTGATCCTGAGTTACACGGACTATGTCAACCGCGTGGTGTGGCGCAAAGGGCTGTAATGCACGTTCTGGTTGTCACCCAGTATTTCTGGCCCGAGAATTTCCGGATCAATGATCTAGTGATGGGACTTCACCAGCGCGGCCACCGGATCACGGTCCTGACCGGTCACCCCAACTACCCGTCGGGCCGCTTTACCCACGGCTATCAGGGCCATCAGGTGAGAGAGGAACAGTACGAAGAGATTCGTGTGCTGCGCGTGCCACTGCTGGCCCGGGGGCAGCGCAGCGGCGTACGGCTGCTGCTGAATTACGCCTCCTTTGCCCTGATGGCCAGTGTGCTGGGGCCCTTGTTGACCCGCGAACGCTTCGACGTGATGTTTGTCTATGAGCCCTCACCTATGACTGTGGGCTATCCGGCCATGGTGCTCAAACGTCTGACCGGCCGACCCATTGTGTTTTACGTGCAGGATCTGTGGCCGGAAAGTCTCTCTGCCACAGGTTTCGTCAAGCACCCCTGGGCGCTGAAAGCGGTTGAATGGATGGTGCGCGGCATCTACCGCGCCTGTGACCGCATTCTGGTCACCTCACGCGCCTTTATGCCCAGGGTGCAGCGCCTGGGGGTCGCCCCGGAGCGCATTGGGTACTATCCGCAGTATGCCGAGGGCTTCTACCAGCCTTTGCCGACAAACCCGGCCTGGGCCCACCAGAACGGTCTGCCGCGCGGATTCACCATCATGTTTGCGGGCAACATGGGCACAGCGCAGGATCTCATGACGGTGCTGGCCACGGCCGAGCGGCTACGTGACGAGGAAATCAACTGGGTCTTTGTGGGTGACGGCAGCGTGCGCGCCGAGATGGAGGCGCGTGTCCAGGCGCAGGGCCTGCACCGGGTGGTCTTCCTGGGCAGTCACCCGGCCAGCGAGATGCCCCACTTCTTCGCGCAGGCGGACGCCCTGCTGGTGTCCCTTACCCGCGATGAGCTGTTCGCCCTGACGGTGCCCGCCAAACTGCAGTCTTACCTGGCCTGTGGGCGCCCCATCCTGGCCGCTCTGGCAGGCGAGGGCGCCCAGATTGTTGAGGAGGCGGGAGCTGGGCTTACCTGTGCGCCCCAGGACGCCGGCGCGCTGGCAGAGGCCGCCTTGCAGTTGCGCGCCCTGCCCGAGGCCGAACGGTTGGAGATGGGCCGGCGTGGTCGCCAGTATTTTGAGGCCCATTTTGAGCGCGAAGCCCTGCTGACAGACCTGGAACAGACCCTGCAGCAGATCGGAGGCATGCAGTGAAAGGCCGCGTTCTCGTGGTTGGTGCCAGCGGTTTTGTGGGCCAGGTTGTGTGCCGGGACCTGCTGCGGCGTGGCTACGCGGTGCGGGCCGCCGCCCGCCGGGCCGAGTATCTGCCGGCTGGGGCTGAGTGTGTTGCTCTGCCAGACCTTACCGGACCAGCCGTGAACTGGGCCCCCCTGCTGGCGGGCGTTACCCATATCGTTTATCTGGCAGCGCGCGTTCACGTCATGAACGACACCCACCCCGACCCACTTGCCGCCTACCGCGCCGTGAACCGTGACGCGCCGCTGGCTCTGGCACAGGCGGCGGCACAGGCCGGGGTTCGCCGGTTCGTGTATCTCAGTTCGGTCAAGGTCAACGGCGAGGCCACCCAGCCCGGGCAGCCGTTAACCGAAGAGAGTCGCCCCGCCCCCACAGACCCGTACGGCGTGAGCAAGCTGGAAGCCGAGCAGGCGCTGCTGGGGGTGGGGCAGGCCACAGGCTTGGCGGTTGTGGTGCTGCGCCCGCCGCTGGTCTACGGCCCTGGGGTCAAGGCGAATTTCATGGCCCTGGCCCGTCTTGCCGGGCGCGGCCTGCCCCTGCCGCTGGGTGCCGTGGACAACCGCCGCAGCCTGATCTATGTCGAGAATCTGGCGGACCTGGTGGCCCTGGCCCTGGAGCATCCAGCGGCAGCAGGTGAAGTGTTTCTGGCCTCTGACGGCGAGGCCCTGTCCACAGCGGCGCTGACCCGGTCTCTGGCCGAGGCCCAGGGGCGCCGGGCGTGGTTGGTGAATGTGCCTGTCCGCTGGCTTGAACGGCTGGGCCAGCTCACGGGGCGCGCGGCCGTGATGTCCCGGCTGCTGGGGTCTCTGGAGGTCAGCAGTGCCAAGGCGCGCACGCGACTGGGCTGGGCACCACCCTTTCCAACCTGGCAGGCCCTGGCCAGAACCGGCGCCAGCCTGCTGGAAGGGGGAGGAATCCACACCCGGCTCTCGGCCCGCCAGCGGCTGTATCTGGCCCTGCGCGGCCCGCTGGAGCGGGTCCTGGCGCTGGTGTTGCTGGTCCTGCTGGGACCGCTGATTGCCCTGCTGGCTCTGCTGATTCGCCTGGACTCGCCCGGGCCCGTGCTGTTTACCCAGCAGCGTGCCGGTCGGGGCCACCGTCCTTTTACCATCTACAAATTCCGGACCATGCGGGTGGGCACTCCCAACCTGTCAACCGAGGACATGGTCAAATCGGGTATGAATCCTGTGACACGGCTGGGTGGGGTGCTGCGCCGCACCAGTCTGGATGAGCTGCCGCAACTGCTGAACGTGCTGAGCGGGGACATGGCCCTGATCGGCCCGCGCCCGGCGCTGATGACCCAGACCCCGGTGCTTACCCTGCGCGAGGCGGCGGGCGTGGACGCCCTGCTGCCGGGCATCACGGGCTACGCACAGGTGACAGGCCGCGATGACCTGAGCGATGAGGAGAAGGTGCGGCGCGACGCCGCCTATCTGCAGGGACTGGGCCCGGCGCTGGACCTGCAGGTGATCAGGCTGACGCTGCAATCGGTCATTCAGGGCACCGGCAATAAATGAGCTCGGCCAACCGCAAATTTGTGATTGATCTGGCCCTCTGGACGGCAGCTGGACTGCTGGCCTACGCCTTTCGCAAACCCGGGCTGATCTACCAGGGGGTACCCGTCAACGTCTGGGGGTATCTGCTGCTCAGTGTGGGCGTGATGGCCGCGCTGGAAACCTACTACGCCCTGCACCGTCAGGAGTGGCAGCGGGTGGGCCTGCGTGACCTGCACCTGCTGGCGCGGGCGGCCGCCCTGGCCACGCTGGTCATGTTTGCCCTGGGGTTTATCCTGCAGGGCTGGCTGCAACTGCCGCGCAGCGTGCCGGTGCTGGCCGGGGTGCTGGGCTTTATGGCGATGGGGGGCGCACGGCTGGCCGCGCGGCTGCTGAGTGAGCGGGTTCGTCTGCGCGGCGCGCCCCAGCGGCAGCGGGTGCTCATTGTGGGGGCCGGGGACGCGGGCAGCCTGATTGCCCGGGAGATGCAGCGGCACCCGGAAGCGGGCCTGGACCCTATTGGCTTTCTGGACGATGAACCTGGCAAGGTGCGCACGCGCGTGGTGGGCCTGCCGGTCTTTGGTCCGGTGGGCGCCCTGCCAGCTGTGGCCGCCCAGGAGCAGGCCCAGGAGATTCTGATCGCCGTGCCCTCTGCCGAAGGGCAGTTCGTGCGCCGGGTGGTGGATCTGGCGCAGGGCGCGGGGCTGCGCTACCGCATCATTCCCGGGGTCTTCGAGATTCTGAGCGGGAACGTGAGCATCAACCAGATCCGCGATGTCAACCTGGAAGACTTGCTGCGCCGCCCGCCGGTGCAGCTCAACACGGCCGAGATTGCCGGGTATCTCAAGGGTCGCGTGATCCTGGTCACGGGCGCGGGTGGCAGCATCGGCTCAGAGATCGTGCGGCAGCTTGCACCCTTCGGGCCAGCTACCCTGCTGCTGTTTGGCCGCGGCGAGAACAGTGTGTTTTCCATTCAGCAGGAACTGGGCCGGCAGTGGCCGGAAATCAAGCAGATTGGCCTGATCGGGGACGTGCGGGACGCCGCGCGGCTGCGGGCCGTCTTCGAGCGCTACCGGCCCGAGGTGGTGTTTCACGCGGCTGCCCACAAGCACGTCCCTCTGATGGAAGAGACCCCCTCCGAGGCCATCCTGAATAATGTGGTGGGCACGCAGAATGTCGTGAATCTCTGCCTGGAATTTGGCGTGGGCCGGCTGGTGAACATCTCCACCGACAAGGCGGTCAACCCGACCAGTGTCATGGGCGCCTCCAAGCGGGTGGCCGAGATGGTGGTTTCTGCCGGCGCGGCGCGGGCCCGTTCCACCCAGGCCTTTGTCTCGGTGCGTTTTGGGAACGTGCTGGGCAGCCGGGGCAGTGTGGTGCCCACCTTCATGGCCCAGATTCGCGCGGGGGGCCCCATCACCGTGACCCATCCCGAGATGGTGCGCTACTTCATGACCATTCCCGAGGCGGCCCGGCTGGTGCTGCAGGCCGGGGGCCTGGCCGAGAACGGCAAGGTGTATGTGCTGAACATGGGCGACCCGGTGCGCATTGCCGACCTGGCCCACGACGTGATTCGCCTGAGTGGCGCGCACAACGTGGACGTGGTGTACACCGGCGTTCGCCCCGGAGAGAAGCTGTACGAGGAGCTGCTGACCCCCAGCGAAGGCGCCGACGCCACCACCCATACCGAGATCTTCAGTGCCCGGCTGGCCCAGGTGGACGCCACCCAGATTGCCGAGCGCGTGCAGACCCTGACCACTGCCGCCCAGCAGAGCGACGTCCCCCAGATTCGTGCGCTGCTGGCCCAGATGATTCCCGAGAACAAGTTCGGCAGTCTTCGGTAACGCCCTGGTGGCCCAGGCGGGCAACGGGCGCAGTGGTTCGGGCGTCCGTTGCTTCGTGGAGTTGCCAGGGCCTGCCCGGCAAGCTCCCAGGGATAAAAAAGCGCTCGCCCCTGCAGATACAGAGGCGAGCGTTTCTGGTGACCCCAACGGGATTCGAACCCGTATCGCTACCTTGAAAGGGTAGTGTCCTAACCGTTAGACGATGGGGCCACACCACTTCAGTTTTGCTTTGGCTGACGCCTCTGCTGACTGCCTTTCAAGGGGCACCGTTTCCGGCACGCACAGAAAGATACTGGGTTAAGCGGGGTTCGTCAAGGGGCCATGAAGTCTGAGCAGACAAGCGGGCCGCCCCCGCACAGGGAACGGCCCGCCAGCAACCCGGAATCACATGTGCAGCGCGCGTTTGTCGGCCGCCAGGGCCGCTTCCTTCACCACCTCGGACAGGGTGGGGTGAGCATGCACCGTTCGCGCCAGGTCCTCGCTGCTGCCGCCGAACTCCATGATGGCCACCACTTCACCAATCAGTTCGCTGACATTGGGCCCCACCATATGGACGCCCAGCAGTTTGTCGCTTGTGGCGTCCGCGACCACCTTTACAAAGCCGCGCGGGTCGCCGTGGCCCAGGGCGCGGCCGTTGGCACTGAAGGGAAACTGGCCGGTCTTGACGCTCAGCCCCTTCTCTTTGGCCTGCTTCTCGGTCAGGCCTGCCCAGGCAATCTCGGGGCTGGTGTAGATCACCCAGGGAATCACGTCATAGTTCACGTGCCCAGCCTGCCCGGCCAGCATCTCGGCCAGGGCCACGCCCTCTTCCTCGGCCTTGTGGGCCAGCATGGCGCCGCCAATCACGTCGCCAATGGCGTAGATGTTCGGCAGGTTGGTGCGGTAGTGGCCGTCCACCTTCACGAACCCGCGCTCATCCAGGGCCAGCCCCACGGCCTCGGCGCCCAGGCCAGCGGTGTGCGGCACGCGGCCAATCGAGACGATCAGCTTATCGAAGCGGGCGGTGACCTCCTGCTCCTTTTCGGTGTAGGTGACGGTCACGCCGGTCTCGTCCTGCTCCACTCTGCTGATCTGCACGCCAAAGTGGAAGTTCAGGCCCTGCTTCCCAAACTGCTTGAGGGCCTCCCTGGCCACAGCGTCGTCGGCAGCCATCAGGAAGCCGGGCAGAGCCTCCAGGACCGTCACCTGGGCGCCCAGGCGGCGCCACACGCTGCCCAGCTCCAGGCCAATCACGCCGGCGCCAATCACGCCCAGCTGGCCGGGCACCTGTTCAAAGGCCAGCGCGCCGCTGTTCTCCACGATATGGCCGCCGAAGGGTGCCAGCGGCAGGGCGCGGGGGCTGCTGCCGGTGGCCACGATCACGTGCCTGGCCTTGACCTCGGTGCCTGCCGCGTCCACAACCCAGCCCTCGCCGTCCTGGCGCACGAGGCGGCCCAGGCCGTGGAACGAGGTGACCTTGTTCTTCTTGAACAGATAGGCCACGCCGCCCGTGAGCTTGTCCACCACGGCGGCCTTGCGGCCCAGCATCCGGCCCAGGTCAATGCTGGCGCCCTGCACGTTGATGCCGTGCTCGGCAAAGTCGTGCTGCATCACCTCGAACTTCTCGCTGGAATCCAGCAGGGCCTTGCTGGGAATGCAGCCCACGTTCAGGCAGGTGCCGCCCAGACTGGGCTTGCCGCCGCGTTCAAAGGCGTCCACGCAGGCGGTCCTGAACCCCAGCTGCGCCGCGCGAATGGCGGCCACGTACCCGGCCGGGCCGCCGCCAATGACCAACACATCAAAGGAATCCATAGCGTTCCTGAGCGTACCACCGGCCCCCTGGGCGCACGCCCCGGCGTTCCTGCAGCGGGGACAGAAGCAGGGGGGGGAGCCGGCCCCCACTGGGGGCACCACATCTGCGGCAGCGCCCAGCCGGGCCGTCCCCTAAGCTGAGAAGATGATGAAGAAGACCTTGATGCTGCTGGTGCTGGGTGGCCTGTCGCTGGCCGGTGCGCAGTCGGCGCAGACCCCAACCGAGGCCCCACTGCGCTACCAGACCGGCCAGATTGCCCTGCTGGGCGGCAAGGCGCAGCTGAGCACCGGCGCGGGCCTGCGCTACCTCGACGCCGCTGGTGCAAGAGAAGTGATTGTAGGCCAGTGGGGGAATCCCCCGGAAGCCGCCGAGGACGTGCTGGGCATGATTGTGCCAGCGGGCCTGGAGCCCGGCACGGAAGAGGGCTGGGGCGTGGTGATCACCGAGAGCAAAGACGGCCACGTCTCGGATAAGGACGCGGCGGGCATCAACTACGACACCCTGATGCGTGACATGCAGGCCGCCACCCAGGAGGAGAACGGAGCCCGCGAGGAAGCCGGGTTTGGCACCGTCAATCTGGTAGGCTGGGCCGACCAGCCGCGCTACGACGCCGCCACCCACAAGATGTACTGGGCCAAGGAACTGGCCTTCAGCGACAATCCCGGCGAGCACACCCTGAACTACGCGGTGCGCATTCTGGGCCGGGACAACGTGCTGGAACTGAACGCAGTGGCGAGCATGGGGCAGCTGCCGCAGATCAAGCGCGACATGGCGGCGGTGCTGAGTCAGGTGTCGTTCACGCCGGGGGCGCGCTATGAGGACTTCAACCCCAACACCGACCAGCTGGCCACCTACGGCATTGCGGGGTTGCTGGGCGTGGCCGCCGCCAAGAAGGTGGGCCTGCTGGCCGCCGCCCTGCTGTTCCTGAAGAAGGGCTGGATTCTGATTGCCGCGGCCCTGGGCGGCCTGATCCGGCTGCGGGGGCGCCGCGCCCGGGCCTGAAGAACGGCGCCCCCGCCCGGATTCGCCCCTACCCCAGCGCCGCGTAGGCCACGGCCACCTGCGCCGCCACCGCCGCGTTGTGGCGCACCAGGGCAATGTTCGCTTCCAGGCTGCGGCCACCGGTCAGCTCCACCACGCGCCCCAGCAGGTAGGGCGTGGTGGCCTTGCCGCTCAGCCCCAGGGCGTCCATGTCCTTCAGGGCCTGCTCAATGTGCGCGCCAATCTCGTCGGCGGGAATCTCGTCGGTCTGGGGAATGGGGTTGGCCAGCAGGACCCCGCCCGACAGGCCCAGGGTCCACTTGGCCTGCAGCACCCGGGCGGCTTCGTCGGCCGTCTGCACCGTCAGTGGGGCCGCAAAGCCGCTGCGGCGCGAATAGAAGGCGGGAAACTCGTCACTGCCCAGCGTGATGGCGGGCACGCCCTGGGTTTCGAGCACTTCCAGGGTCAGGCCGATGTCCAGGATGCTCTTGACCCCGGCGCTGACCACGCAGACGTCCGTGCGGGCCAGTTCCAGCAGGTCGGCGCTGATGTCCATGGTCTGGCCCGCGCCCCGGTGCACGCCGCCCGTGCCCCCGGTGGCAAAGACCCGGATGCCCGCCAGCGCCGCAATGCGCATGGTCGAGGCCACCGTGGTGGCGCCGTGCTTGCCCAGGGCCACGGTCACCGGCAGGTCGCGCGTGCTGATCTTCTCGACTGCCCGGTCGGTGGCCAGCTGGTGCAGCTCGGCTTCGTTCAGGCCCACCTTCAGGCGGCCGCCCAGTACGGCAATGGTGGCCGGCACCGCGCCGTGCGCCCGCACCACGGCTTCCACGCCGCGCGCCATCTCCACATTCTGCGGAAAGGGCATGCCGTGGCTGATGATGGTGCTTTCCAGGGCCACCACCGCGCGGCCCCCGTGCAGCGCGGTGGCCACCTCGGGGTGAAGGTCCAGATAGGCGGCGAGTTCGGGGCGGCTGGGGGCAAATGGGGTCATGGGGCCTCCTGGGGCTGGGGGGACAGACCGGCGCGCGCCTGAATGGCGGCCGGGGTGAGGGTGGGGGAGACGGCGAATTCACTTTCGACGGTCAGGGCGGCGGCGGCGTGGCCCGCGCGGGCGGCTTCCTGGGGCGGGCGGCCAGAGAGCAGCGCGGCCAGAAAGGCGGCCAGCATGGCGTCGCCGGCGCCGGTCACGTCGCGCACCTGGGCGGGCAGCGCCGGCAGTTCCCAGGTGCCCTGCGGGGTCGCGAGCAGGCTGCCGCGTTCGCCCCGGCGCACCCACACCACCGCCACACCCTGGGCCTGCAACTCGGCGGCGGCGGCGTGCAGGGCGCCAGGCTCGTCGGGCAGGGCGCGGCCCAGCAGGGCGCCCAGTTCCGCCACGTTCGGCGTGACGGTGTGCGGCGCCAGCCCTGAGGCCAGCAGGGGCCGCAGCCGCGCGGCCTTGGGCACACTGACCGGCTCGAACACCACCGGCACCCCGGCGTCGTGGGCCAGGGTCAGCAGGTGCGAGAGCGTGGGCGGGGGCAGGTTGCCGTCGGCCACCACCCAGGCGGCGCCGCGCAGCACCCCCCGGCGCGCCTGCATCTCGGCGGGGGTGAGGGCCTCAGTGGCGGCCATGGCGGCCACGGCCACCACCAGTTCACCGCCCGGGTCCAGCACGGCGGTGTAGGTGCCCGTGGCCACCCCAGGGGCGCGCAGCACCGCGCGCACGTCCACCCCGGCCGCCTCGGTTTCCCGCAGCAGCCAGTCGCCCAGGGAATCGCGCCCCACGGCCGCTATCAGGCTGACCGCCACGCCCAGCCGCGCCAGGTTCTCGGCCACGTTGCGGGCCACGCCGCCGGGCGCCTGGGCAGCAGCGCCGGGGTTACTGGTGCCGGGCACCACCGGGGCCAGGGTGCGGGCCTTGACGTCCACGTTGGCGCCGCCCACCACCACCACGCGGCCAGGGCCCTGGTCGGGGGGCAGCAGGTAGCCCCGGCCCAGCAGGGCGCCCTTTTTCACCAGATGGCTGACATGAACATTCACAGCGGCGCGCGAGGTGCCCAGGCGGCGGGCGAGGTCTTCGGGGGCGGCGAGGGGGGATTCGCGGATAAGGGCCAGGAGCGCGGCTTCGGTCTCGGTCAAGGCCATGGGCTTATCGTAGTTAAGGGGTTGTCTAAAGTAAAGAGGGGTAGATGAGGTTTCGGCGGTTGCCCCACCCCCCAGCCCCCTACCCCAGAGGGGCAGGGGGAGCAACGTTGCGCTGGGCAAGAGTTTTTACTGAAGTCGGCTGAGTTGCTCTCTTCGTTGACGTGTCCGGCCTCGACGCCATCCTCCGCCTTCGCGCAATGGCCCGCGCCCTTCGGGCACGACGGCCTCGTCTGGACCTGGGCGGAAACGGGGCAAGAAGGCTTGGTGCGGCCTGGAGGGTTCTACTTTGGAACAGCGAACAGCTGAAGCTGCTGGTTGCTGTTCCAAAGTCGAACCTCGTGCCTGAAGCGTCCCCACCTGTCACCTTTACAGGGCAAGCAACGGAAGCCGTCGAACGTGGCCCCATCCGTTCGGGGGCGGCCCCTCACTCATCTTGATTGGGTGACATAGGCTCACTTCCTCCTTGGCGCGGAGCGCGCGGGCGTACGGCGATGGGCGGAGGAATGCCACGGCGTACACAGCGGGGCGAAGGAGGACCGCTCTACCGCGTCAGTCAACGTTTGCCGAGCGCAGCGGAAAAACTCCCCCCTGCCCCTCTGCTGCGCAGCTCTGCGAGTCTGGGGGAGGGGGGCTGGGGGGGTGGGGCCACCCAGGGCCAGCCACCGCACAAGACCCCCCCTCACTTCTCCCCATCCGCCAACGCCTGTAGCCGCCCCCGAAGCCCCGGCAGCTCCACCCGCGCCGTGTGCCAGATCAGCCCCGCCTCAATCCCGAAATAATCGTGCGACACCAGATTGCGCACATCCCGCAGCAGCGCCCAGGGCACCTCCGGGTGGCGGTCCTGCACGCTCTGCGGAATGAACTTGGTGGTTTCGCCCAGCCGGGCCAGGGTGTGCAGCACGGCGTCTTGCACGATCTCGTCGCGGGTAAAGGTGGTCAGGGAATGCCCGGCGGTGTACTCGGTCATCCGGTCAATGGCGCCCAGCAGGTCGTACACCCGCCAGCGCCAGCGTTTGGCGCGGTGGCTGCGGGGCGCGGGGTCGGGCACGTGCAGCACGTCCACGGCGTCGGCCAGAATCTCACCGCGCAGCGGCGGGCGCAGGGCGCCGGGGGTCACCACGTCTACCCGGCGGCCCAGGGCGGCCTCAAAGACCTCGCGCACCCGCATCAGGTCCAGCAGGCCGCGCGGCGTGTCGGGGCCAAAGTCCACCAGCAGGTCAATGTCGCTCGCCGGGGTGGCCTCGCCCCGGGCCACGGAACCAAACACGCGCACGCGAACCACGCCCAGGCCCGGCCACTGCGCCTGGGTGCCGCGCAGCGCGGCGGCGAGGGTGGTCAGGCGCAGGGCCTCGGGAAACAGCGGCTCGGTGCCGGTCACGCGCGCAGCATAGGGCACATCTGCTGGGCGCACATGGTCAGGGCCGTATGCTGGGGGCGGATGATTGTGGCTGTGGGGCATGACCTGATCGAGATCGAGCGCATTCGCCGGATGCTGGACCGCGAGGGCCGCCGCGCCGAGAAGCTGTTTGCGCCCACTGAACTGGCCTACTGCGCCCGGCTGCAAGACCCCGCCCCCAGCCTCGCGGCCCGTTTTGCGGCCAAGGAAGCCTTTCAGAAAGTCTGGCCCCGCCCCCACGGCTGGAGGGACGTGTGGGTGGAGCGCGAGCGCACCCCGGACGGGCCTTTCCCCTTTGCCCCGCCGGTCCTGGGGTTTTGCCCGGAGATCGCGGCCGAACTGCAGGCCCGTGGCTGGCAGGCGCACCTGAGCCTGACCCACACCAAGGAACACGCCTCGGCGGTGGTGGTGCTCGAAGCGCGGCTGGAGCCTGCCCCAGAATCGTCGGCAGGCTGACAGCGGCGGGGCGCTGGCGTGCGTACCCTGATCCATGACCACCTTGCAGCGTGCGGCGGCCCTGGGCCTCGTTCTTCTGTCTTCTCCGCTGCCGCAGGCGCAGGCCGGGGCGCCGCCAGCGCTCAGCCCGGCGCCCAGCGCTGCGGAGCGCACCGCGCTGCTGCGGGGCCGGGCGCTGCTGACCGAGTTCTATGCGGTGCGCCTGGACGGGCTGTGGCGGGCCTTCAGTCCCGGGGTGCGCGGGCAGTGGGGGGCCTCACTGGCGGCTTTCCGGGCCTACCGGGTGGCGGGCGTCCAGACCTACGGCGCCGAGACCCGCGTGGTGGGCGAACGCACCTTCACGCGCGCTGGTGAAACCTTCTATGTGCGCAGCGCCGTATTTCAGAAGGCCCCGCAGATCGTCTGGGCCCTGGTCCTGGGCTTTACGGGAACGCAGGTGACCACCTTTGCCATCGTCCCGGCGGCCGAACCCGAAGACGGTCCTGTGGCCAGCGGCGCCTACGACCCGCTCTGACGCGCCAGCTCGCGGCCCTGGGCGTCGGTCACGGTGAAGGTGTAGGTCTGGGGGCTGCGGCTCAGCCAGTTCACCCGCTGATCGGCGCAGGCCGGGGGCAGCACCAGCTGCGCAGCGGTGGGATAGCGGCGGTCCAGGCTGTTTTCGCGGAAGCTTTCCAGTTCCCGGGTCAGGCTGTTGGCGCAGTTCTGGGCCGCCGCCTGGGCTGTCACCTGCCGCAGGTTGGCCGGCAGGGTGCTGGCCTGGTTGGCCTGGGCCTCTTGCAGGGTGCGCAGGGCCTCTTCCAGCCGGTCCACCCGGGCCTGCAGGGCCGCCGTCTGGGCGCGGGCGCCCTGGTCCTGACAGGCACAGAGGAGCAGCGGCAGGCCAAGCACGGCAAGCAGGAGGCGCGTCACGCGGGGCAGGCTAGCGCTGGGAAGTGAAGTGGCGGTGAACCGGGGCTTCAGGCGGGCTGGGCGGCCGTTAAGTCGCTCGCTGTTGATCTTTAGATCAACCGAGCGGGCTGGAACAGCTGCGCAGCAGAGCGAGTATCGAAAAAAGGACGTTGCACCGGGAGTGGAGACTTTGCGGTGCTCTCCTGCAAAGTCGTAACGTGAGGTGCAACGTCCTTAAGTGCCTTGCCCCTCCCATGGCAACGGTTCAGAAGGGCACAGCAACGTTTCCATTCCCGGTGCGAGGCACTGTGTTCGCTTCTCGCGTTGCGGCGCAGCTGTTCCAGCCCGCTCGGTTGATCGGGGGCCTGGCAGCGAGCGACTTAGCGGCTCAGCACGCTCACGATCTCCACGTGGCTGGTCTGGGGGTAGAAGTCGTGCGGCACCACCTCGGCCAGTTTCCAGCCCCGGCGCACCAGATCGCCCACATCGCGCGCCCAGGTGGCGGGATCGCACGACACATACACCAGCCGGTCGGCAGTGCTGGCATGGATGTGGTCGCGCGCGCCCTCTTCCAGGCCGGCGCGGGGCGGGTCCACCACAATCACGTCGGTGCCCAGCTCGGAAAAGCGCGCGGCGTCGCCGTTGCGGAAGGTCACGTTCTTCTCGCCGCTCTGGGCCACGTCCTGCCGGCCGCGTGCCAGGGCCTCGGGGGCGGCGTCCAGCACGGTCACCCGGCGGAAATGGGGCGCCAGATGCCGCCCGATGGCCCCGGCGCCGCCGTACAGGTCCACGGCGTGCTCACCCTTGCCGGCCAGTTCGGCGGCGCGGCGGTAGGCCAGCCCCGCCGCCTCGGGGTTCACCTGCGCGAAGCCCGTGGCCGACACACTCACCTGCACGTCCCCGAACTGCTCGCGGATCTCGCTCTCGCCGGCGATCAGGCGCACGCCCGCGCTGAAACGGCGCCCGGCGGGCTGGGCCAGCGACACCCCCACCACCCCCGCGTCCATCAGGTGGTCACTGGCGCGCAGGAACTGCCTGGGTTCGCCCGCGCCAATCAGGGCGGCCACCACCTCGCCGGTCAGGCGGCTGGCCCGGAAGGCCACCTCGGTGGCGGGGTCCAGCTGGGCGGGGTCCAGGCGGTCCAGCACAGCCTGAATCTGGGGCATGACCAGGGGATCGCGGCTGACCACCAGCGGCTCGCTGCCCCGGCGCTCGCGGTACGCCAGTCCCCGGGGGGTCACCAGATACTGGGCGGTGTTGCGGTAGCCCCAGGGCTGCGGGCTGGGCACGGTGGGGGCCACCCCGTGGCGCACCTTGGCAATGCGGCTCAGGGCCTCTTCCACAAAGGCGCGTTTGTAATTCAGCTGCGCTTCGTAGGTGGCGTGGGCCAGATCGGCGGTGGGCAGCGCCGGGCCGTCCACGCGCTCCGGACTGCGGCGCAGCACCTCCACCACCTCGCCCTGGCGCACGCCCTTGCCTGCCCGCACGCGGGCCGTGACCTGTTCGCCCGGCAGCGCGCCGCGCACCAGCACCACGCCGGACTCGTCACGGGCCAGCCCCAGACCTCCGGCGACCAGTTTCTCGATTTCCAGCGTAAGCAGAGCGTCCGACATAAGGCACAGGGTAGCGCGGATGGGGTGAAGGGGGCGCACAGTGCGTCACTTTGCCGCCGCAGTGTGGGCCTGTCCAACTGCAAGGGCGCGGGACACCCAGCAGGAGGCGCCGGGTCCAGCGGGGGAGAGAGCGCAACTGAACAGTGGCCGGAGCCTCCGCCCCGGCCACTGCTGTCGCCTCTTCAGTTCTCGTATTCCAGATACGTGTAGCCCAGCAGCTCCTCGCCGTAGTCGTCCAGCAGTTCCTGCTCCTGGTCGGTGCTCAGGGTGCCCACCTTCAGCGCGGCGTCGGCCTGGTCCTCAATGGCGTCGCGCAGCATGGGTTCCTCGTAGCCCATGCTTTCAATCATGCGCCGGGCCTTCTGACCGCGCACAAAGAGGTCAATGTTGAAGCGTCCACCGGGCCGCACCGTCACGTGGGCCTCGCTGACCTTGCCGAAGAGGTTGTGCGCGCTGCCCAGCACGTCCTGGTAGGCGCCCATCAGGAACACGCCCAGGTAGTAGGGGCGGCTGCCCGGCTCGTGCAGGGGCAGGGTGGCTTTCACGTCACGCAGGTCAATGAACTTCTCGATCTTGCCGTCGCTGTCGCAGGTGATGTCCACCAGGGTGGCCTGCCGGGTGGGCTTCTCGTTCAGGCGGTCCAGCGGCACGATGGGGAAGAGCGCCTGAATGGCCCAGTTGTCCGGCAGGCTCTGGAACAGCGAGAAGTTGCAGATGAACTTGTCGGCCAGCACCTTTTGCAGGTCTTCCAGTTCGTCGGGCACGTACTTCTCGTTCTGAATGAGCTTGGCAATGCGGCGCAGGATGGCGTTGAACAGCGCCTCACCCCGGGCGCGGTCCTGCAGGGTCACGTAGCCCAGATCAAAGAGGTTGTGCAGCGTCTGCTTGTCGCCCACCGCGTCGTTGTACATCTCGCGGTAGTTGCGTCCCGTGATATTGCCCAGGATCTCTTCCATGTCCTTGACGATCTGGTGGCTGTCCTCGCTGGCGGGCGGCAGGTCCTCAAGGTCACGGGTGGGGCCGGTCACGTCCACCACCGGCAGAATCAGCACGGCGTGGTGGGCAGTCAGGGCCCGGCCCGACTCGGAGACGATCACGGGCTCGGGCACCTCGCGGGCCTTGCAGACCTCCTGCACGGTGTACACCACGTCGGCGGCGTACTCGCCCACGGTGTAGTTCATGGAGGCGTAGAAGGTGGTTTTGGAGCCGTCGTAGTCCACGCCCAGGCCGCCGCCCACATTCAGGTATTTCAGCTGCGCGCCCGCCGCAATCAGGCCCGCGTAGGTCTGGGTGGCCTCTCGCACCGCCACCTTCACCCGGCGAATGTCGGTGATCTGCGAGCCGATGTGCGTGTGCAGCATGACCAGGCTGTCGAGCATGTCCTCTTCTTTGAGGCGCTCAACGACCCGCAGCAGTTCGTAGGCGTTCAGGCCGAACTTGGCCTGGTCGCCGCCCGATTCCTCCCACTGCCCCGAGCCGCGCGCGTGCAGCTTGAAGCGCACGCCCACGGCGGGCTTCACGCCCAGCGCCTTGGCCTGCTTGAGAATGCGGTCCAGCTCGGAGTACTTCTCGATGGTGATGACCACGTTCTTGCCCAGCGTGCGGCCCCAGAGCGCGAGCTTGATAAAGCCGTCGTCCTTGAAGCCGTTGCAGCACAGCAGGGCGTCGGGGTGCATCTTCTGGGCCAGACACAGCGCCAGCTCGGCCTTGGAGCCGGCTTCCAGGCCGTGGGCGTAGTCGTACCCGGCGGCGGCCACCGACTCCACCACCACGCGGCGCTGGTTCACCTTGATGGGAAACACGCCCTGGTAATGGCCGCTGTAGCCGTATTCGGCAATCGCCTTGCCAAACGCCTCGTTCAGGTGCTTGACCCGCCCGGTGATCACCTGGGGAAAGCGCAGAATCACGGGCAGGCTCTCGCCCCGGTTCACGATTTCATCCACGATGGCGCGCAGGGGAGCGTGCAGGCCGGGGCTGGGGGTCACGTCCACCTGTCCCTTGTCGGACACGCGGAACCAGCCGCCCGACCAGTTGGGCACCTGGTAGAGTTCGGCGGCGTCGGTGGTGGAAAAACTGCTGGGGGTCGTCATGAGGGGCGTCCTCCTCCGAAAATGGGGATAGGCTCGCCGTGCGCGGGGTTCGGAGCGCAGCTCACGGACGCCGTGCGAAACCGGGGCGCATGATACGGCAAAGCGCGCGGGCAGGAAGTCATGTGGCCCCCCATTCACCGGGGGAGGCCGGGGGGGCGCGGCGCCCCGGACTTCCCCGTGCGCCCATACACGAAGAAGAGGCGCCCCATTCAGGGTGCCTCTTCTTCGTTCTGGCGGTCCGGACGGGATTTGAACCCGCGACCTTCTGCGTGACAGGCAGATATGCTAACCGCTACACTACCGGACCAGCGCCAGCAGACTAAAGGCAGAACGGGGCCATGTCAAGCCGCCCGCGCGGCGGGGTAGGCTGCCCCCATGTTCCGTGACCCCGCCCGCGCCGCTCTGCGGGCGTACAGCGACCTGCTGGGCACCGACCTGACCGGGCTACGCCCACTGCTGCGGCAGGCCACTGCACGCGGCGGCGTGGTGGGCGTGGCACTCGGGGACCGGCGCGAGGTGCGTGCCTTTGGCCCGGTTCACCCCGGACAGGTGTTCGAACTGGCCAGCGTAAGCAAGCCCTTTACGGCCACGCTGGCGGCGGCGCTGCACGGCGCCGGGCATCTGGACTGGGACTGGCCGCTGGCCCGGCTGGGCGGCCCGCTGCGGGGGTTGCCGCCCTACATCACGCCGCGCGCCCTGGGCACCCACACGGCGGGGCTGCCCCTGCACCCGGCGCGGGTGATGCTCACCACCTTGACCCGCTTTCACGATCCCTACGGCGGCATGGACCCGGCCGCTGTGGTCGCCAGTGCCCGGCGCTGGGCCCGGCCTGGGGGCCGCTTTGTCTATTCCAACCTGGGCGCGGGCCTGCTGGCCCTGGCGGCGGCCCACGCGGCGGGCGAAGCCTTCAGCGCCCCAGGCTACGGCCGGGCGCTGGAACGGTGGGTGACCGGGCCGCTGGAACTGGGGGTGGGCCTTGAGGGCCCAGGGCAGGTGACGGCCCCGCCCACCGGCTTTGGCCCACTGGCCGGGGCGGGCGGGCTCTTCGGCAGCGCCGACGACCTGCTCACCTTCGGCGGCGCGCTGTGGGCTGGGCTGTCGCCCACGGCCTGGACTGAACTGACCCGGCCCCCGGGTCTGCCCCCGGCGCTCAGCGGTGTGGCCCCGGGCTGGTTTGCCCGGGGGGCGCTGCGCTGGCACGACGGCACTGCCCGCGCCACCCGCACCGCCCTGGGCATTCACACGGGGCGCGGCGCGGTGGCCGCCGTGCTGGTGCGCGGCGGACTCCCGCTGCTGGGCGAGCGCGGCGGGGTCACGCGCCTGCTGCTGGGGCTGCTGGGAGAGCTGTGAGGTTCAGGCTGTGGGCTCCGGGCCATGAGCCATGGGGCTCACCCCCACAGCCCATGGCTCATGGCCCCCCTGACGGCGCTTCCGGCGGCACCACCCAGGTCAGGCTGCGGGCGTCATTGAAGGGGCCCGGCAGGGTGACCGGGTTCCAGGCGCCGCTTTGCAGACCGCGCAGGGTATCCAGGCGGGTGAGGGTACTGGCCGTCAGGGTGTACAGAAAGCCGTCGGGGGTAAAGGTGAGGTCGCGCAGGTCGCTGAAGGTGGCCACGGTGGCGGCGCTGTTCGCCTCGGTGGATGTGCCGTTCCACACCCGCAGGGGCTGGGGGCCCAGGCCGGTGCCCACGTCACTGCGCCACGCGGCCAGCAGGCGGCCGGGGGCGCCAGTCCACAGGCGGTCATAGCGCGCCGTGCCCAGGGCGCTGATCGTGGTGGCGGGGTCGGGCAGCCCGGCGGCATTCAGGCGCTGTACCCCTGTGTCGGTGGCGGCCAGGAGGTCGCTTCCGTAGGCCGCCAGATCGTAGATGGCCGCTGACGGCTGCGGCTCGCTGACCTGGGGCGCGGCGCCCCCCACCGGCACCGCCACGCGCAGCACCTCGCTGCCGCCGCCCAGGCGCGGGCGGGCCACCACGCCCACCTCGCCCTGCACGGCCAGCCGCACCGGGGGCGTGGCCACGCCGGGCGTGGGGGCCAGAAACAAGGGCAGCGGGGTCTGCCAGACCAGGCGCGCGTCCTGGTAGAGGCTCAGGCGCTGCGCGCCGCTGCAGTCGCTGAGCACAAGCAGGCGGTCCAGCCCCGGGTTCTGCGCGGCGCGCGTGAAGCACACCGGCGTGAAGCCAGGCGCCGGAAAGGTGGTGCTCACCGCGAGGTCCGGCGTGCGGCGCTCGGCGGCCTCGGTGCGCACCAGCAGAAACTGCCGGGCGTCGGCGGTGGGGTGCACACTCAGGCCGCCCGTCACAGCCGCCGTGGGACCGGGGGTCACGGTGGGTGCCGCGGCCGCCGCGCTGGTGGTCAGGTTCAGGGCGCGCAGGGTGGCCGCGCCTTCCAGCACCACCAGGCGCAGGGGCGGCGTGGTTTCCTCGGTGCCGGTGCAGGCGGTGAGGGTGCCCGCGGTCAGCAGGCCCAGGGTCAGAAGCAGGCGGCGCATAGATCCTCCAGGGGTCAGGGCAGGGTGGGCAGCAGCGGCACGTTCACGCGGTCGCGTTCCAGATCGAACAGAGGGTAGAAGGTCTGGCCCGGCAGGCCCACCGCCACCCGGAAGCGGCGCTGCACCAGATCGGCCTCGGCCTGCAGGGCCCAGCAGCAGCGGTCAATGGTCAGGCCCAGCACCGGGGTCAGCGGCGACGGGTTCTGGCGCACGCCGTCCAGCCACTCGAAGCTCTGGCGCAGGCCCAGGGTCACGTAGGCGCCGGGGGGCTGCCCCGCGCGCCCCAGGCCCAGGCTGAAGCGCACCGGTTCCAGTGACAGGCGGTCCCGGGCCCTGTCGTCCGGGAACGTGCCCTCGCGGGTGCGGGTGTAGATGGCCTGCCCCGAGGCTGAGAAGCGCTCGGTGTTCCAGGTGCCGCCCACCTGGGCGCGCGCCAGTTCCAGCCGGGGCTGGTCCAGCCCGGGGGTGTTCACGGTGGCGCCCACCGAGAGGCTCTGCCCCGGGCGGGTGGTGTTGAAAAGGCCCGTCAGGGTGGGGCGGGTAAAGCCGCTTCTGCCCAGATCGTAGGGGCCGCCGTAGGACAGGCTCCAGTTCGTGGCCGCGCCGTCCACGGTCTTGACCGAGAAGAAGATGGTGCCGCTGTCGGTGGCGCCCGGCACGCGCACCAGGCGCAGATTGTGCGTGGTCTTGAACTCGTACCGGCCACGCCAGGTCAGGGTGGCGTCTCCAGTCAGCTGCCCGGTGGTGGGGGTCAATGTTTCGCTGCCGGACAGGCGCAGGCTGTTCAGGACCGTATCGCGGGTGCCGTTCAGGTTGTAGCGCACCCCCACCGAGGTGATCTCCGGCGTGCGCATGGCGTGCGTGACCGAGGCCGAGAAAAAGTCGCTGCGGTCGTCGCCGTTGACGGTGGCCGTCACGGTCAGCGGCCCGGGTCCCTGTTCTTTCGTGTAGCTGCCGCTGGCCGTCAGACTCAGCTTGGGCGCAGGCCAGCGGCTGCTGCGGGTGAAGGTGGCCGCTCGGGCGGGGGTGGTCGCCGTGGCGCTCTGGGCGGGGGTCACGGTGACCTTACCGGCATCTGGGTCTCCCAGGTCTGCCCTGAAGGAAAACGAATCCAGCTCCCTGTCCAGCAGGTCCACCGTGGCCGAGGAGGTCAGGCTCAGCGGCCTGCGGTTCACATTCAGGCTGAAGGTGGTGGGTTGCTGCGCCGGGCGCGCGAACAGGTCGCGGCTGCTGCTCACGCTGAAGCCCACGTCGCGCACGGGCACGGTGGTTACACTGACACTGACCGGGGCCGTGAGAATGCGCCCGCCAATGGCGTCAAACGCAAAGGGGCTGGTGCCCTCCAGGCGGTTGTAGCCCGCACTGACCGTGAACGAGTTCGTGGTGTTGAAGCGCTGCGTCAGCTGGGCGCTGAGCTTCAGGTCCACCGTGCGCGCCCCGGTGCCGTAGTAGCGCCCCGTAAACGAGTTGCTGAGCGTCACATCCGCGTCGCGCCAGGGCCTGGCCGTGTACGAGACCGTGTGCTGCTCTTCCAGGCGGGTGGTGGTGATGTTCGGGCCCTGCGCCGCAGCGCTGCGTGAGAGCGGGTTGCTGCCCCCGGTGTAGCGCCCGGCGCTGACCCGGAAGTCGGCGCTCAGGCCGCCACGGGTGTACGGCTTGGGGTCAAGAATCACTTCGGGGAGTTTGAGGGTGTCCTCGCGGCTCAGCGCTGTGGTGGGCGCCGGCCCGAAGCGGTTCACGTAATTGAATTCCGCGCTGAAGAGGGGATAGTCCGCCCTCGCGCTGAAGTTCACCCGGGTCAGGCCGCGTTCGGGGTCGGTGGCCGCGCGGCCGATGTCGCGGCGGGTCACGTCCAGCGAGTAGTCCAGATCCCGCGTGGCCGTGGTCAGCGGAAGGCGCCCGCGCACCCCGAACACGAGGTCCACATCGTAGCCGCTCTGGCCCACGGGCCTGGGGTTGGCCAGCGTGTACAGGTTCAGCCGGTCCACGAAGGGCAGCGGCGCGTAGGACCGCAGCTCCACCCCGGCACCCACGCTGGGGCTGCGGTTCTGGTAGTAGCGCAGCAGGGTGGTGCCCAGGGTGCTGGCGCCAATGGAAAAGGGAAGGTCGGCCTGCACCGTGTAGCCGTCCACCGCGTCGCGCCCGATTTCCAGGCGGGGCTGGCGGTCACGGTCATTCAGCGGCAGCACCAGCACCGGCAGAAAGAACACCGGCACGTCGGCCAGCAGCACCTGGGCGCGGTAGGCCACCAGCCGGTCACCGGGGTACACAATCAGGCGCTCGGCGCGGAAGGCGTAGTCGTTCGGGGTGCGCCCGCAGCGCGCGCAGGTGGTGAAGTAACCGTTCGTGGCCCGCAGCTGCCCCGGAATGCGCTCCACCTCGGCGCCGCGAATCTCCAGGGCCGCGTCGCTGATCAGCACGTCCTCGCCGCTGATCTGCTCCTGGCCCAGCTCCACCACGAGGTTCTCGCCGCGCAGGTCCTGGGCGTCCTTGGCACTGCGGTAACTGGCCGCGCCCACCAGGGTCAGGGTGCGCCGGGTGCGGTTGAACTCCACCCGCCGGGCGCGCACCACATCGTCGTCCACGCGCAGTTCCACGTTCTCGCCGGTGATGATCACCAGTTCCTGGCCGTCCACCTGGCGCAGTTCCAGCGTGTCGGCGCTGATGATCTTGACGGTGCGGGCCTGCGCGCCGCCCAGCAGGCCCAGGGCCAGCAGGGCGCTCAGGAGGGTGCGGCGGGCGCGCCGGGCCGGGCGGCGGGCGTCTGGGCGCTGCCCCCGGCCGCTCACTGGGCGGTCCCGGGGCGCGCGGCGGCCAGCGGGTTCAGGTCCGGCAGGCCTGGGCCCACCGCCAGGGCTGGTCGGCCTCCGTCCCCCCCCGCCAGGGTGCCCAGGCTGGTGCCGGGGTAGTAAAAGCCCAGCACATGCAGGTGGGTGTAGCCCGCTTTCGCCAGCCCCAGCGCGCCGTACTGCGACAGGCCCACGCCGTGCCCGGCGCCGTTGCCCTCCAGAACCAGCGGACTCAGGCCCGAGAGCGTGACCCGGGTGCCCGGTGCCCCCAGCGCACGCACGAAGCCCCCGGCGCGGGCGCCCGAGAGCTTGACGGTGCCCCCGGCCGCACTCAGGGTCACTTCCAGCGGCCGTCCCGATTCACTGACGCGGCTCACGGCCACGCCCTTCAGTGGGGTGCGCACTCCGTATTCCCCGGCCAGGGCCTGCACCCTGCTCTGCGGCACCTCCAGGCGCCAGCGGGCGCGCGGGCCCCCGGCCGAAAAGGGATCGGCCTTGGCGTTCAGGTATGGCAGGGCCGCGCCCCAGACCTCGGCGCTGGACGCCGTGAAGCCCCCGGAGTCGCTGCTGAAATAGGTGCTGGCCGCCCGGCCCCCGTAGGCCACCACCTGGGCGCGCGTGGCGTTCACAGCGGCGTCGGTCTGCGGTTTCTCGGCGCCCAGGCCGGGGTAGACCTGGCAGCTTTCGGTGGCGCAGGTGTCGTAGGGCGCGGCCGGGTTCAGCCGGGCGGCCACGTAGGTGCGCGCAATCACCGCCTGCGCTGCCAGGGCCGCCGGGGGCCACGAGGCGGGCATCTCGGCCGGCACCACGCCGCGCAGGTAGTCTTCCACGTCCACCACGTTGATGCCCTGCACCTTGCCCCCCTCGGCGCGCAGGTGCAGCCCCCCCCGGTAGCTCCGCCCGGCGATGTCCACGGTGGCCCCGGGCGCGGGCGGCAGGTACAGCGCGGCGTTGCCGGTGGGCTGGCCGTTCAGGGTCAGTTGCCCGCCGGCCACGCCCACGGTCCAGGTCTGGGTGGAGGCCGGGCCCGTGGGGGCCAGGGGCGCCGGCGTGCCCAAGCCTGGAGGATTGAGCCCCGGCGTGGCCGGGGCCGTCAGCGGCACCCGCACCGTCAGCTGCGGACCACTGGCCACCAGCACCCGCACGTTCAGCGCGCCCGCCGCCGGGGCCAGCAGCGCCAGGGCCCCGGCGGCGGCGCGGGCCCAGGGGCCTGCAGAAACGCGGCGCAGGCAGCGGCGGCTCCCCGGCACTTCGGGAAGCAGAACAGTTCCTTCAGGCATGATCAAGGCCGAGTATACGCAGCGCACCGGCACCGCCATCTGACAGCCCGGTGAGAAAGCGCCCGGCACCGGCCGCCTTGAGCCGCCCTTGGGCCATGCGGGGGCCGGGCGCGCCGGCGCGGCATCATGGCCGCTATGAGTGCGCCGCTCCCTGCCGCCCCCGGCCGCGTGTGGGCCCATGTGGGCCAGCCCTTTGCGCCGTCCCCCTACGACGTGGCGGTGGTGGGCGCCGGGCGCATGGGCGCGGCGGCGGCGCTGTTTCTGCGCCAGCAGGCCCCGGCCCTGCGGCTGCTGCTGGTGGAAGAAGGCGGACTGCCCAACGAGGACGGCGCCACCATTCTGGCCCCGGGGGTCTGGAGCCTGTCGGGCCTGGCGCCCGAGCACCACGGGGCCGCCCGCTGGACCCGGGGGGCGCTGCAGGCCCTGGGCGGCACCGGCTGGGAGGCCCGGGAACTGGTGAGCCTGCACGCGGAGCCTGCCCCCGGCCGGGTGCCCACGGCCCAGACCCTGGCGCGCTGGCCGGACATGGGGGCCCTGGTGAACCCGGCCGCGCTGCCCTGGGCCGAACTGGACCCGGACGCCGGGATGTACCGCCCCGGCCACGCCGCCCTGCACGCCGCGCAGGCGGCCATCCGCGCGGGGGCGGACCTGCTGCTGAACACCCGCGCGGCGCCCCAGCCCGGGGGCGGGCTGTGCCTGGAGCGCTTGACAGTCACGAACACCCACCAGATCGTGACGCACGAGACGCATCTGGTCACGGCCCGCGCCGTGGTGCTGGCGGCCGGGGCCAAGGGGCCCTGGCTGGCCGAATGCGCGCTGGGGGTGCACACCCGCCACGCCCGCGCCTACCGCCAGACCCCGCACCTCGCCGTGCCCAGTGGGGCGCACAGTCCGGTGCTGCGCGCGGGCGGCCTGACCCTGCGCCCCCAGCACGGCGCATATACCCTGATTCCGCCGCTGCACGGGCGCGATCCGCACGGCTACCAGCCTTCGGGCGGGGGGCTGACCGGGGTGCCCACCGGCCTGCGGCGCGAAACGCTGGAAGACCTCGTGGCCCTGATGGACGCCGTGCCTGCCCTGGCCACAGAAGCCCTGCACCTGGGCCGCAGCCTGGCCGACGTGCCCGGCGCGTGGCTGGCCCTGCCGGGGGGCCGGGCCGATGGGCCCCCCACCTTCGAACCCCTGGACGAGCACACCTGGCTGCTGCTGGGCGGCCCCCACGCCGACACGCTGGGGCTGCACGCGGCGCGTGAACTGGCCCAGGCGGTGGCGGAGACGCTGAATTAAGTCGCTCGCTGTTGATCTTTAGATCAACCGAGCGGGCTGGAACAGCTGCGCCGCAGAGCGAGTCTCGAACAAAGGACTTTGCACCGGGCGTGGAGACTGTTCGGTGCTCTCCTGAACAGTCGCACCGTGAGGGGCAACGTCCTTAAGGGGTTGGCCCGCCCCTGTTTCCTCCGGCCCTGCGGGGCGCCCTTTTCACGCCGTCATTTCTTCACCCGGGCATTTCATTCGGCGGTACACAGCTGGTTGGGTCCCTGCCGCCGGGCGCGGTAATGCTCCTCATCGGCCACGTCCAGCAGCAGCTGGGCGCCCTGAAGAAAGCCCCGGCCGGCCAGCCCGATAAACAGGGTCGGTGGTGAGTCCAGGCCCTGCGCCTTCCAGTCGTGGGCGGCGGCGGCCTCGATCAGGCGCTGCAGGGCAATCCTGGCGCCAGACGTGGGGGTTTCAGGAAAGATCACCATGAACTTCCACTCGTCGAAACGGGCCACCAGATCCGTTTCACGCACGCTCTGTTCCAGCAGCTGCCGGACCGTTTGCAAGACGGTTTCTGCCAGCAATTGGCCGGCGCCCCCCACGCTGGCCGTGGCCACCTCAATGCCCACCACCGCCACCGACAGGTGCGTCTTGGAGCGCAGGCTGCGCTTGAAGTTCTGCGTGAGCTGCTCGGTGCCGTAGAGCCGCGAACGAGCGCCGCTTTGCAGGTCGTACAGCGAGCTGCCCTTCCAGCCTTCCACCTGACGGTGCAGTTCGTCCACGCGCGCCGACGCCTCGCCCAGCGCTGCGGCCAGGCTGGCCCGGACCTCCCGGCGTTCGCGCCGCAGCGCGAGCTGCAGTTCGGCCTGCGCCGTGGCCTCATGGACCTGCTGCTGGCGCCCGTGCCGGTCAGCCTGCGCCTCCAGTTCCAGCGCCGACCACGCCTGCTCGTGGGCCAGGGCCCGGGCCGCGTCACCTCTGGCCAGGGCCAGCGTGACCAGCAGCCGCTGCGCGCGGCGTTCGGCGCCGGCCAGCCGGGCCCGCTGGCTCAGGGTCAGCGCCTGGTCCAGCAGGGTGGCCGCTTCGTCGTGCCGCCCCTGGTTCAGCAGGTATTCGGCCACGTTCAGCAGGGTGATCACCAGAATGTCCGGCTGTCCAGAAGTCCCCGCAGCGCTCATGCTCTGCCCAAACACCTCGGTGGCCTGGGCGTGTTCGTCGCGTCGGGCGTGGGCCGAGGCCATCAGGTTGAGGTAACGGGTGTGCCGGCGGTGGTCGCCCAGCAGCGAGCTGAGCCGGGCCGCCCGGTCCAGAAACTGCAGCGCGCGGGCGTGGTCGCCCTGGAAGCCGTGGGAGACGCCCAGGCCGCCCAGCGCGTCGGCGTGTTCGGGGGTGCCTTCCAGGTGGGCCAGGTGCCCGGCCATGCGGTAGGCCCGGAACGCCTCGTCGGGCTGGTTGGCGCGCATGTGCAGACTCCCCAGGGCCAGCAGCACCGGCAGATCCCGGGCCTGGGGCTTCTGGTCATCTGTCAGGATCAGCCCCTGCTCGTAGGCGCTGATGGCCGCCCGGTCATCGCCAAGCCGGCTGTACAGTTCGCCGGCCCGGCGCTGCGCCTGGGCCCGCAGCTCATCGTCGCCGGCCTCCTGTGCCAGGGTGGCGGCCACGAGGCTGGCCGTCAGGGCCTGCACCGGAAGCGGGGTCAGCAGTTCGGCCTGACGCAGCGCACACTGCGTTTCCAGCGGGGTGTCGTTCAGGCGCTCAAAGCGGGCCTGCGCGGACCGGGCGTGACCCAGGGCCGCCTCGCCGCCTTGCAGCAGGGCCAGCCGCAGCTCCGTGTGGGCGGCCCGCGCCTCGTCGGCCAGTTCCAGGGCCAGCGTCCGCGCATGGTCCAGCAAAGAAGTGGCGTCCTCAACTGGTAAGGTGCCGCCGGCCAGGTCCAGCAGGGCGTCCACCCGCTCCGGGGTGCGCCGCTGGGGCAGATAGGCCTCGTAGTGCGACAGCTCCGGGGGCAGGTCCGTCATCAGGCCCGCCCAGCAGGGGGCGTGGAAGTGACTGCGGTGCGCGGCGACACAGCTGCCATTATGGCGGGGGCCAGCACCCTCCGTCCGGGCCGGGCGCAGGCGGGCACAGGGCCCGTTGGGGGCACCGCCCCCCCGCCAGGGAAGCCGGGGGGGAGTCCCAGCCCTCAGGTCCAGGGCAGGGCGGACCGGGCCCCCCAGTAGGCCGCTGGGTCCTGCACCAGCGCCGAGCGCAGGGGCTCGGCGGTCACCGACACCTGCAGCGCCGCCAGATTCTGCCCAAGTTGTTCCGGCGTGCTGGCGCCGCTGAGCACCACATCCGCCCAGGGCTGCGCCAGCGCGGCACCCAGGGCCACGGCGTCCGGGGTCACGCCCAGGTCGCGGGCCACCCCGGCCAGGGGGGGCGGTACATCGCCCTGCCCACCGAGGCCGCGCGCGCTGAGGCGGCCGTTGGCCACGGCCTCCTTGATCACCACCGTCCAGCCCGCCGCGTGCGCCTCGGCCAGGGCCGCGCCCGCCGAGGGCTCCAGCAGGTTCCAGGTGGCCTGCACCGCGCTAAAGGGACACACGCCGTCCACCCGCACCGCCAGCGCCCGGCGCAGGGTGTCGGCCTGCCCAGGGCCGCTGGTGCTCAGGCCCACCCGCACGCCCTGGGCGGCCAGCTCGGCCAGGCGTTCCAGCACCGCCCGGTTCTCCAGCACCCCCGAGTCCAGCGTGGCGGAATGAATCAGGTACAGGTCCGGCACGCGGCTCAGCGCCGCCTGGGTCTCGGGCCACTGCCGGTCCAGCGTGGCGAGGTCGTGCGTTTTGACCTCGTGGGTTTCGGCGTCCGCGCGCCAGTCGGCCACGTAGGTGTAGCCCCACTTGCTGCCCAGCACGGCCCCGCTGTGCCCCCGCGCCGCCAGCCAGCCGCCCAGAAAGGCCTCGGCGCGGCCGTAGCTGCGCGCGGCGTCAAAGTACCGCAGTCCCGCCGCCCAGGCTGCGTCCAGCACGGCCCAGGTCTGGGCCTTCAGGTCGTCCACGCCCTTGCCGGGCAGATCAGTGCCGTGGCCCAGGTTGATGTACCCGGGCCGCCCCAGTGCGGCGAGCCCCAGGCCCAGCCGGGGGGCCCCGGGGGGCAGCAGGCTCAGACGTGCCCCGCGCCGCTGCCGGCGTCCTGGCCGGGGGTGAAGTGATACGGATTCCGTTCATTTCCGTCACATCCGGGAAAGAGCCGGATGTTCCCCGCCTTCGGCGCTGTTCCAGCCCAATTCCCGGAAATCCGCATCTTTTCCTGCTCCCTTCGGTCGAAAAAATTCCGTAACTCGTTACGGAATTTTTCGGAACCCGTATGAGGGTCCGCCGCCGCTCTGCCCCGCGCCCAGCGGCGCTGCTCGCGCCAGCGCGCCCCCACCGCGCGCCACTTGGCTCTGAGGGTCAGCAGATTCAGCAGCAGGTGGATCAGGGGCCATTTCATGCTCTCAGGTACGCGGGTGGCCAGGGCAGTGTTCCCCCAGCTCGGCCGCCAGGACCGGATTCAGGTACAGGTGCAGCGTGCGGGCGAGGTCCAGGGTCCAGCTCACCGCGCCCTGGTAGGCCACTTCCAGATCGTCCAGGCCAGCCGTGACGCCCACGTAGCGCGCCAGGGCAGCGTCCCCCAGTTCGGCCTCGGCGCCGCGCGAAACATTCGGCCAGTGGTCGGTGTTGCCCACCTGCAAGCGGGCCAGCCGCAGCAGCCCGCCCTGTACCCACCCCAGCAGCTCGTGGGCGCGGATGCGCTCGCCGCGCGCCAGCACATTCAGCCCGAAGGCCAGCCAGTTCAGCAGCCGGTCCAGAATGAGCTGCGCCTCGCCCGCCGGGTCGGGGGTGCGCGCGGCCAGCACCGCCAGATGCCGGGACAGCTGGCCGTCCGTGTCCTTGACCAGCATGCGGCCGGGCCGCACGTGCTGCGGGGTCCAGCCCTCCACCCCGGGCAGACGCTCTGCGCCGACCACATGCAGCTCTACGCGGCGCAGGCCCGGCAGCAGGGCGGTGGGGGTGCCGAATTCATTGACCACAAAGTGCTGCACGTCCAGGTGGTCGGCCAGCCAGTCCCGCGCCTCCACCTGCGCGCCGGGGGTCAGAAACGCCCAGTAGTCCAGGTCACTCCAGGCGTCGGCCGCGCCCTGCGGCACGCTGCCGTAGGCGACCACATGCGAGAACCGTGCCTCGGCCTGCAGGGCGGCACGCAGCCGGGTGTCCAGGGCCAGCAGTTCAGTCAGGGCAGAGGCGGACACGCCCCCATTGTGGCCTCCTCTGGCTGGGCCTGACCGGGCACCGCCCGCCACCCCACCACAGGAAAGAGCGTGGAGGGCAGCTGCCTTCCGGCCCTTATTCCTCCTCGTACAGCTCGCCGCCGCGCTCGTCCAGCGTCCAGTCCTTCACGGCCCAGCCCCGGGCCGAGCGCACCAGGTTCACGGTCAGGGTGTAGCGTTCGCCCTCAATGTCTTCGCTGTTGGTGCGGGCATCGTTCAGGCCCAGGCTGATGGGCGCCACCACGCGGGCCTGATCGGGCCGGTCCACGGTCAGGTCCAGGCCACTGAAGGTCAAGCTGCCCAGGGCGCGCGCCGGGATGTCGGCGTTGGCGGCGAGGTTCAGCCAGGGCTGGGCGCGGGCCGCCGCCACATCAATGCGGCGCTGGACCTCAGCCCTCTGGGCGGCTGTGCGGGGCGGGGTGGTCTGGGTGAAGCTGGCCCCCACATGCTTGGACAGCGTGCTCAGGTCACCCAGCATCCGGGCCGTGACCGCCAGGGGATCGTCCTGTAACTCGGTCAGGCGGCCAGGCGAAACCCGGTAGGCCACGTAGCGCATGCCGCCACTGCGCTCATCGCGCACCAGCAGGTCGTCGCGGCCTGTGGCGCGGCGCACGGTCGCCACCGGGGCCCAGGCGGTGTCCAGGTAATACGGGTCCGGCTGCCGGGCAGGCACGGTCATCAGGGCGGGGCCAGCCACCACCTGGGCCCCCTGGGCGCGGTACAGGCGCAGGGTGGCCTGGGTGCCGCCCCCCACCATGCCCAGGTATTCGCGCTGATTCGGCGCGCTGAACGAGCCGCCCAGTCCCATCCGGGCGGCGCTGAAGGGCGCGCCCGCGCGCAGCGGCCAGTCGCTCAGGCCGTAGTCGTTCATGGCGTGGCGGATGTCGGGGCCATAGTTGGTCAGCCACGCGCGGAAGCGGGCCGGTAGCCCCTGCACGAACGCCTGCGCCTCGCCGGATTTACCGATGGCCAGCAGGGTGGCGTAATCGGCCAGCACCTCGCCGCCCCCGGTCTGGTTGGTCACCTGCCTGGTCAGGAAGCCGCGCAGCGTTCCGGGAAAGGCGCGCGAGCGGTCCACATACTGCCCGCCGACGTAGGCATACACATTCAGCAGCGGCACGCTCTCGGCAAAGCTCAGGCCGTAGGCGTAGGCAAAGCGCCAGTCCGACACCAGCAGTTCCAGCGGCCCTTTGCCGTCCAGCTGCCGGGGCGTGATGGTTTCGCTGTGGGCGCTGAAGACGCTCAGCAGCTTTCTGGGGGGCGTGCTCAGCGAATACAGCGTGTGCGTAAAACAGCAGTGGGCCCCGCCGGAAAACCCGGCCAGCAGCACCTCCGGCACGCCGTCGCCGGTCACGTCGCGGCACCAGTCCACGCTCACGGCGATGTCGCTGACCGTGGCGTAGGTGGTGCCGCCCCGGACAAGGCTGACCCGGTCTTCGGGATCGCCAAAGCCGTTCTCGCTCAGCTTCAGGGTGTAGGCGCCGCAGGTCTGGGTGCTGGTCTTGACCGGCGCGGGCCGCTCGTTCTGTGCGGCGGCGGTGGGGGCCAGCAGGGCCAGGGTCAGCAGGGAAAGGGCCAGGGGCAAGCGGGACACCAGGGGCAGTCGGGGCATGGGCAGGAACCTCCGGGAAGAACGTGGGGCAGAGGAGTATGGGGCCAGAAGACATAGGGGCAGAAGACACAGGGGCAGAAGAGATGGGAACAGCGCAGAGCAGGGTCAGTGGGTGGGGAGAGACACAGCGGTGGGGGAGCCGGGCGCCCGGGCGCTGCGCCCAGTAGAGCACCCGCCCGGGCACCCGGGGCCGCGCGGGGGCGCCCGGCCTTCGCTTTTTTCCGGGCGCGGTGTACACTCGCCGCAGTCACCAGGGGTGCCGCCCAAGAAAAAGGGCGGCTGAGAGGGCCAAGTGCCTAACCCTAGGAACCTGATCTGGTTTGTGCCAGCGGAGGGAGCGTGACGGGTGCCAGGACTGGATTGTTTGGCCCCCCTCCGAACGCGTGAGGGGGGCGTTGTCGTTATGCAGAGCTAGGAAGAGAAAGTCCCGAACAAATCGAGCGGCCTGCGCGCGGCTCGTCCTTTCAGGCTGTGCGCCCACGCGCCCGGCGCCTCTCTCTATTGCCCCTCTGGAGGCCCCATGACCACCGCCCCCCTGCCCGATCTGCTCCTGGCCCCCGAATTGACCGCGCCCTTTCCCGGCAGCGAAAAGGTGTACCTGACCGGCACCCTGCACCCCGGCGTGCGCGTGCCAGCGCGGCGCATTCGCCAGTCGCCCACCCTGGAGCGTGTGGGCGAGTTGACCCGCAGCGTGCCCAACCCGCCACTGCTGGTGCCCGACACCAGCGGCCCCTACACCGACCCCGCCGTGACGGTGGACCTGCGCGCCGGGCTGGGCTGCGCCCGCCCCTGGCTGGCCGGGGACGCGCGGCTGGAGCTTCGGGCTCACCGCCACGCGCCGGACCTGGACCAGAGTGGCCCGCTGCCCTTTTCCCGCGTGCCCCTGCCCCGGCGCGCCCGTGCGGGCGCCCAGATCACCCAGCTTCAGGCCGCGCGCCAGGGCGAAATCACGCCGGAAATGGAGTTCGTGGCCCTGCGGGAGGGGCTGCGCCAGGAAGAAGGCTTTGACCTGACCGGGCAGCACCCCGGACAGGCGTTTGGGGCCGCCATTCCGCGCGAGATCACGCCTGAATTTGTGCGCGCGGAGGTGGCGCGGGGCCGGGCGGTCATCCCCGCCAACATCAACCACCCGGAACTGGAACCCACCATCATTGGCCGCAACTTCCGGGTGAAGGTGAATGCCAACCTGGGCACCAGCATCGTCACCAGCTCGATTGAGGAAGAGGTGGGCAAGATGATCTGGGCCACCCGCTGGGGCGCAGACACGGTCATGGACCTGTCCACGGGCCGCCACATTCACCCCACGCGCGAGTGGATCGTCCGGGGCAGCGCCGTGCCGGTGGGCACGGTTCCCATCTACCAGGCGCTGGAAAAGGTCGGCGGCGTGGCCGAGGACTTGACCTGGGCCGTGTACCGCGACACCCTAATTGAACAGGCCGAGCAGGGCGTCGATTACATGACGGTGCATGCGGGCGTGCGGCTGGCCCACCTGCCGCTGACCGCGCGGCGGCGCACCGGGCTTGTCTCGCGCGGGGGCAGCATCCTGGGCAAGTGGTGTCTGGCGCACCACCAGGAAAACTTCCTGTACACGCACTTTGCCGAGATCTGCGAGCTGCTGGCCGCCTACGACGTCACCTTCAGCCTGGGCGACGGCCTGCGCCCGGGGTCCATTGAGGACGCCAACGACGCCGCGCAGTTTGCCGAGCTGGAGACGCTGGGCGAACTGACGCAGGTGGCCTGGGCCCACGGGGTTCAGACCATGATTGAGGGGCCGGGGCACGTGCCCATGCAGCTGATCCGCGAGAACATGACCCGCCAGCTGGCCGTGTGCCAGGAAGCCCCCTTTTACACCCTGGGGCCGCTGACTACCGACATTGCGCCGGGGTACGACCACATCACGTCGGCCATCGGGGCGGCGCAGATCGCGTGGTACGGCACGGCGATGCTGTGCTACGTGACCCCGAAAGAGCACCTGGGTCTGCCGGACCGCCAGGACGTGCGCGACGGCGTCCTGGCCTACCGCATTGCCGCCCACGCCGCCGACCTCGCCAAGGGCCACCCCGGCGCCCAGGCCCGCGACAATGCCCTGAGCAAGGCCCGCTTTGAGTTTCGCTGGCAGGACCAGTTTGGCCTCAGCCTGGACCCGGAGAAGGCGCGCGCCCTGCACGACGAGACCCTGCCCGCCGACGCCGCCAAAACCGCGCATTTTTGCTCCATGTGCGGCCCGCAGTTCTGTTCCATGAAACTCAGCCACGACCTGCGCGCCCCCGAGGTGCTGGCCGGGCTGGAGGCCAAGGCGCAGGAGTTCCGCGCGCAGGGCGGCGAGATTTATGGGTGAGGAGCTGAGAGAGGAGAGGCTGGGTCGAGGCGTCGAGTGGTTGAGCGGTCGGGAGGACGGAGGGGAAAGGGGCACTGGGTTTTCCGGGCGGGAAGGCCAGGAACCGGCGGGGGCCGAGGTTTCGCCCCGTCTGCCTGGGCAGGTCAGCCCTTCCTTGACTCTTAGCCCATCAGACCCTCTGACCAGCCCCCTGGGGCACCTGTACCTCGTGGCCACCCCCCGCCCTGGCCAGCCCGAAGGCGACTTTCTGGCGCGCGTGGCCGCCGCGCTGGACGGCGGCGCCGACACGCTGCAACTGCGCTGCAAGGACTGGGAGGCGCGGCCGTACATCGCGCTGGGCGAGCAGGTGGCCGCCCTCAGCCGCGCGCGCGGGGTGCCCCTGTTCATCAACGACCGTGTGGATGTGGCCCTGGCCTGCGGCGCCGACGGGGTGCACCTGGGCCAGAGCGACCTGCCGCCCGGGTGGGCGCGGCAGCTGGGGCCGGGGCTGCGGGTGGGGCTCAGCACCCACGCATCCGCGCAGGCCGCAGCCGCCCTGGCGCAGGCGCCCGCGTATATCGCGGCCGGTCCGGTGCACCGCACCCCCACCAAACCGGGGCGCGCAGCCGCTGGTCTGACCTACATCCGGCAGGTGGCGGCGCTGCGGCCCCAGGTGCCCTGGTATGCCATTGGTGGCCTGGACGCGGGCAATGTTCACGAGGTCCTGGCAGCCGGGGCCAGCCGGGTGGCGGTAGTCCGTGCGGTGCTGGACGCCCGCGACCCTGCACAGGCAGCGGCCGAATTGCGCGCGGCCCTCCGGCAGGAGGGGCCCGCATGATCGTCAATGGCGAAGCCCGGCCCTTTACCCCGGGCCTGACTCTGTGGGGTCTGCTGCGCGACCTGGGCACCGAGCCCGCCCGCGTGGCGGTGGCCGTGAACGACGACTTTTACCCCGGCGCCCGCGTGCCGGACCGCGAACTGAAGGAAGGCGACGTGATTGAAATCGTGCGGATCATCGGGGGGGGCTGAGGTGCGGGGTGACCCCTTCGAGCTGGGCGGGCGCACCTTCGCCTCGCGCCTGATGACCGGCACCGGCAAATTCACCGATTACGGCGTGATGCGTGAGGCCCTGGCCGCCAGCGGCTCGCAGATTGTCACGGTGGCCATTCGCCGCGTGGAGCTGAAGGCGCCGGGGCACGGCGGCCTGCTGGACGTCCTGGACTGGGACCGCCTGCAACTGCTGCCCAACACCGCCGGCTGCCGCACCGCCGCCGAGGCCGTGCGGGTGGCCCGGCTGGCCCGCGCGGCCACCGGCACGAAGTGGATCAAGCTGGAGGTGATCCCGGACGCCCGTTATCTGCTGCCCGATCCGGTGGGCACGCTGGCCGCCGCACAGGAACTGGCCGCCGACGGCTTTACCGTTCTGCCCTACGTGCAGCCCGACGCCGTGCTGGCCCGCGCCCTGGAGGGGGTGGGCTGCGCGGCCGTGATGCCCCTGGCCAGCCCCATCGGTTCTGGGAAGGGCCTGCGTACCCCGGACCTGCTGAAAACCGTGCTGGACGGCGCGGCGGTGCCCGTGGTGGTGGACGCCGGACTGGGCGTGCCCAGCGACGCCGCCCAGGCGCTGGAACTGGGCGCGGGCGCTGTGCTGGTCAACACTGCCATTGCCGAGGCCCGCGATCCGGTGGGCATGGGCCACGCCTTTGCCCTGGGGGTGCAGGCCGGCCGCGCGGCGTTTCTGGCCGGGCGCATGGGGGTGCGCGAACACGCCAGCCCCAGCAGTCCGCCGGGCGGCGTGCCCCGCCTCCCCGACCCGGAAGTGCCGGTATGAAGAGGTTGAAGGGTCTGACAGCGGCTGCCAGTTCCATTGAGGGGCTTTTTCCTCAACGCCTCTGGGTTCTGTTGTGAGGGTCAAAGGGGATGGCCTCAGGAGCCGAGGTGGGGGCGGAGGCTCTCTGTGGCGAGGAATCAGTCGAGGCGTCGAGGAGCCCAGACGCCGAGCGCTGCTCTGTCCCGATCCCTCGACTTCCCGACCCCTCGACCGCGCCGCGCGCACGCCCCACCCATGACTGCCCGCGAAGTCATCGTGGTCGGCGGCGGCCTGATCGGGTCGCTGGTCGCCTTCACGCTGCGCCGCGCTGGAGCCGATGTGCTGGTGCTGGACGCCGGGCGGCGCGGGGCCGCGTGGCGCGCGGCGGGGGGCCTGCTGACCCCGGACGGCGAGCGCCTGCGCGGCACGCCCCTGGAACCAGACGCGCTGGCGGGCCTGCGCCACTGGCCGGGGCTGGCGCGGGACCTGGAAACGGCCAGCGGCCAGCCGGTGTTCTTCCGGGAAGGGGTGCGCCGCCTGAAGGCCAGCGGAGGGGAGGCCTGCACGCCCGGCGAGGCCAGCCTGCACCCGCCGTCGGTGGTGCGGGCCGCGCGGCAGACCGTGCAGGTGGTGGCCGCGCAGGTGGTGGGGCTGGACCCGGTGCGGGGCGGCGTGTGGGTGCGCGCGGCGGCGGGCGAGTGGCACGCCCAGACCGTCGTGCTGGCGGCCGGGGCCTGGAGCGGCGCCTTTGGCCTGCCCGTGACGGCGGTGCAGGGGCAGGCGCTGCTGCTGGACAGCCCGGCCGAGGTGGGTGCTCTATACGGCCCCCTCACGCGCGGCTTTCCCCCCTACGCCCTGAGTCGGCCAGACGGGGTGTATGTGGGGGCGACCTCACGCCCCTCATGGGCCACCACGCCCGATCCCCACGCCACCCGCTGGCTGCTGGGCGTGGCGCGGCAGCTGGTGCCTGAGGTCAAAACCCCGGTGCAGACGCGCCTGGTGGGCCTGCGCCCGGTCACACCGGATGGGCTGCCGCTGGTGGCCCCGCACCCTGGCCTGCCCGGCGTGGTGGTCGCGGCCGGCCACGGGCGGCACGGCGCGCTGCTGGCCCCGGTGACGGCGGCGCGGGTGCTGGCGCTGGTGGGGGCGGGGGTGCCCGCATGACGGCTCCGGTGGCGCTGACCATTGCAGGCTCTGATTCTGGCGGCGGGGCCGGCATTCAGGCGGACCTGAAAACCTTCGAGGCGCATGGAGTGTACGGCACCAGCGTCCTGACCCTGGTGACCGCCCAGAACACCTGCGGCGTGCGGGGGGCGTGGCCACTGCCGCCCGGACAGGTGGCCGCCCAGCTGGAGGCGGTCCTGGACGATTTTCCGGTGGCGGCGGTCAAGACCGGAGCCCTGGGAAATGCTGACCTCATGCGCGTGGTGGCGGCGGGGCTGCGTGGGCGTGGCCTGCCCCTGGTCGTGGACCCGGTGATGCTGGCCAAGGGCGGCGACCCCCTGCTGGCCCCGGATGCCCTGGAGGCGCTGCTAGAGGAGCTTTTTCCTCTGGCCACCCTGATCACGCCGAATGTGCCGGAGTGGACGGCCCTGCAGGCAGCGGGGGCGTCTGAAGCTCTGCCCCTGCTTCTCAAGGGTGGGCATGCCCCCGGCGAAACGGTGGTGGATACCCTGCGCGCCGGCCCCCACCCCCTCACCCTGACGGCGCCGCGCCAGTACACCCGCCATACCCACGGCACCGGCTGCACCCTGTCGGCGGCCATCGCGGCCCATCTGGCGCGCGGGCTGACTCTGCCGGCGGCGGTGGGGGAGGCCCACCTCTATGTTCAGCGGGCGTTGCGCGCCGCGCCGGGGCTGGGCGCCGGGCATGGCCCGCTGGGGCACCGCGAGGCTGGACAACCCAGCGCCGCTGTGAGACCTGCGCCACACCCTGCCTAACGCCCGTTAGGTACACTGGGGGAAGTTCACATTGCCAGTCCACAGTGGAGGTGGCCGCATGACCCAACCCCAGACCTACCCCGCCGGCGAAACCGCCGAGCAGCACGCTGCATTCGAGGCCCGCATTGCGCGCGGCGAGAAGATTGAAGCCGGCGACTGGATGCCCGCCGAGTACCGCCGCCAGCTGATCCGCATGATTTCCCAGCACGCCCACAGCGAAGTGGTGGGCATGTTGCCCGAAGGCGAGTGGATTTCCCGCGCCCCCAGCCTCAAGCGCAAGACCATCCTGATGGCCAAGGTGCAGGACGAGGCCGGGCACGGCCAGTACCTCTACCACGCTGCCGAAACCCTGGGCGCCACCCGCGAGGACATGCTTCAGGCGCTCCTGTCGGGCAAGGCCAAGTACTCCAGCATCTTTAACTACCCCACCCACACCTGGGCGGACGTGGGCATGATTGGCTGGCTGGTGGACGGCGCCGCCATTAAAAACCAGACCATGCTGGCCGGGTGCAGTTACGGCCCCTACAGCCGCGCGATGGTCCGCATTTGCAGCGAAGAGACCTTCCACCACAAGCAGGGCAAGGAAATGATCGTGGCCTACGCCCAGGGCACGCCGCAGCAGCGCCAGATGGCCCAGGAGGCCCTGAACCGCTGGTGGTGGCCCGCCATGATGATGCTGGGGCCACACGACGCCGACAGCCCGAATACCGGCGCGCTGGCGAAGTGGGGCATCAAGCTTAAGACCAACGATGAGGTCCGCCAGGAGTTCATCAACGAGCATGTCCCCGAACTGATGGAAGCCGGCCTGACCATCCCCGACCCCGACCTGCACCAGGATGAGCAGGGCAACTGGAAGCACGGCCCCATCGACTGGACCGAGTTCTGGGCCGTCATCAGGGGCGAGCAGGGCCTGAACAGGGAGCGCCTGGGCACGCGGCAGGCCGCCCACGACGAGGGCGCCTGGGTGCGCGAGGCGTTGCAGGCGTATGCGGACCGCCAGCGCGCCGAAGCCGCCGACTGACGCCACGTGGGCGGTGGACAGTGGGAAGTGGAGCTGTTTCTTCCACTTCCCACTCACCACTTCCCGCTCCCCCCTGCTGGAGAACAGATGACCCATCCTGACCCCCATCCCCCCGCCGATACCCAGTGGCCCCGCTGGGAAGTGTTCAAGCAGGACGCGCCAGGGCGGCCCCATCAGGCGGTCGGCACGGTGCATGCTGGTGACCCCGACCACGCCCTGCTGACCGCCCGCAGCGTCTTTGTGCGCCGCCCAGCGGCTGTGAGCCTCTGGTGCGTGCGCGAAAGCGACCTGCTGACCGCCACACCCGAAGAACTGACCACCCGCCCCGAGGTGCTGGACACAGGCGGCGAGGCCGGCACCTATCACCTGGGCGTCAAACGCACGCACAAGCGGTCCATGACCTTTGTGGATCTCGTGGGCACCGTGCAGGCGGCGGGTCCCGGCGACGCGCTGCGGCAGGCCCAAGCGGCGCATCCGGACGCGCTGGCGTGGCTGGTGTTTCCCGACACCGCCGCCGTCCGCACCGACGAAGACCCTGGCACGGTGGACAGCTGGTTTGCCCCCGCCAGGGAAAAAACCTACAAGCAGCAGCAGTTTTATGGCGTCATTGGCCGCCATATTGGGGAACTGAAGCGTGCGGGCCTGATGCCGGGCCGCGCCCCCAGCGAGGAGGGCGCATGACTGTCCCCACCGAAGCCCTGAGCACCGCCCAGACCCAGGCCCTGATTCGCAAACTGACCGCCCTGGCCGACGATGAGATTGTGCTGGCGCACCGGGGCGGCGAATGGACCGGGCACGCACCCATTCTGGAAGAGGACATCGCCCTGGCCAACATGGCCCAGGATGAGCTGGGCCACGCGGGCCTGTACCTGGGCCTGCGCGCCGAGCTGGACGGCAGCGACGCCGACCGCCTGGCCTTTTTCCGGGGGGCAGACGAGTACACGAACACCCGCCTGGTAGAACTGCCGAAGGGCGACTGGGCGTTTACCATGCTGCGCCAGTTTCTGTATGACACCTCCGAGGCCCTGTGGCTGGAAGCGGCCACGCGCAGCACCTACGCCCCGCTGGCGGCGGTGGCCGCCAAAGCGGTGCGTGAGGAGAAATTCCACGTGCAGCACACCGCCTTGTGGGTGGAGCGTCTGGCCCTGGGCACCGAGGAAAGTCGGCGCCGCACCCAGAGCGCACTGAACGACCTGTGGCCCCACGCGGCCCAGCTGTTTCAGCCAGTCGAGGGCGAGGCCGAACTGGTCGCCGCTGGTCTGCTGCCCGACCTGGGCACCATTCACGCCCGCTGGCACGACCTCGTGACCCGGCATCTGGTGGACAAATGCGGGCTGACCCTGCCAGAGCCCCCGGCCGAACAGGCGCCCCGCAACGTCCACACCGAGCATCTGGCGCCTCTGCTGGCCGAGATGCAACTCGTCGCCCGCCAGCACCCGGACGCGGAGGTCTGGTGATGGGGGCGGATGGCAAATGGCCGATGGCGAATGGCGAACAGTCACCCGCCATAGACCATCTGCCATCTGCCGTCTGGGCCGCCCTAGCCCAGGTCCCCGACCCCGAAATTCCTGTGGTCAGCATCACCGACATGGGCATGGTGCGGGATGTAACGGTGGACGAGGGCGGGCGGGTGCAGGTGACCTTTACGCCCACTTTCAGCGGGTGCCCGGCGCTGCACGTCATCCGGGAGAGCATTGAAGGAGCGGTGCGGGGGCTAGGTGTGGCTGAGGTGGAGGTGCGCAGCACACTGACGCCACCCTGGACCACCGACTGGATCAATGACGATGCCCGCGAGAGGTTGCGCCAGTACGGCATTGCGCCGCCTGCCCCCACCGGGGAAGGCCAGCTGATTCAGCTGGAGCCCGAGCCGACCCGTTGCCCCCGGTGCAGCAGCCTTGACGTGCGCATGACCGCCAGCTTTGGCCCGACCCTGTGCAAGCGCATGTACGTCTGCGACACTTGCAAGGAACCGTTCGAAGGGTTTAAGAGCGTGTGAACTGGGAACGTGTTGTCTGATATGAAGGCCCCGCCAACGTCCCTTCAGCGGGCCTTGCACTCTCTCCGTGGTTTGACCATCGGTGATCAATTCGGTGAACTTTTTTTTGTCGAGCCGGATGCTTTCGACGCTGCTGTAGCCCAGCGGCGGGTTCCCGGCAGTCCCTGGCAGTACACGGACGATACTGAGATGGGGCTGTCTGTGGTGGCTGTGCTCCGCGCTCACGGAGAGATTCAGCAGGACGAGCTGATGCAGCGCTTTGCTCAGCATCACGATATGTCGCGTGGGTACGGCCCATCCATGCGGCGCGTATTGGCCGACGTGCGAAGCGGCGCAGACTGGCGCTCGGTAATTGCTACTGCGTTCGAAGGCCAGGGCTCTTACGGCAATGGCGCGGCGATGCGCGTGGGGCCGCTGGGTGCCTTCTTTGCTCCGGATTTGCAGACCTGCGTTCGGCAGGCAGAACTTTCCAGCTTGACTACCCATACCCATCCAGAGGCGGTGGCTGGGGCGATCGCTGTGGCGATTGCAGCGGCCCTGGCCTGGCGGGTGCATGAACATCCGGCCTTCCAGGAAACCTTTTTGGAAGATGTGGCTTCCTGGGTGCCAGAGAGCGAGGTTCGGAGCCGCCTGCTGCGCGCCGCTCGGCTGCCCGGCACAATGGCGCCCGAGGTGGCTGGTGCGGTTCTCGGGAACGGCCAACAGTTAACTGCGCAGGATACCGTCCCGTTTGCGCTCTGGTGCGCGTCGCGGCAGCTCAGTGACTATGAAACGGCCCTCTGGTGGGGCGTCAGTGCTGGCGGCGATAGGGACACGATCTGCGCCATTGTGGGCAGCGTTGTTGCTCTTTCCAGCACCACAGCCATCCCCGCCCAGTGGCTTGCCGAACAAGAACCTTTTCCAGAGTGGTTCACCTCTTCGGGCCTCTCTGACGAATTTAAGGAGTCCCCATGACGCAATCCACCCTTCCTGAACTTCTCCGCCCAGCCTCCTATGTCTACGGCACCTGGCACAGCAACCATGACGGCCAGACCCTCGTGGACGCCGTGTATGGCCGTCCCGTGGCCGTCATTTCTTCCGAAGGCGTGGATTTCGCTCAGGCGCTGGCCTACGGGCGGCAGAAGGCCTCGGCGCTGCGGCGCATGACCTTTCACGAGCGCGCCCGCGCCCTGAAGGCCCTGGGCACCTACCTGATGGAGCGCAAGGAGGCTTATTACGCCCTCAGCGCCCTGACCGGCGCGACCCGCCGCGATTCCTGGGTGGATATTGAAGGCGGCATCGGCACGCTGTTTTCCTACGCCAGCATGGCCCGCCGCGATCTGCCCGACGAGCGCTTCTGGCCCGACGGCAAGTTGGAACGCCTGGGCCGCGAAGGCACGTTTGTAGGCCGCCACCTGTTGGTGCCGCGCGAGGGCGTGACGGTGCAGATCAACGCCTTTAACTTTCCGGTGTGGGGCATGCTGGAAAAGTTTGCCCCCAGCTTTATTGCCGGGATGCCCAGCCTGGTCAAGCCGGCGCCGCAGACGGCTTACGTGACCGAGCGCGTGGTGCGCGACATGCTGGCTTCTGGGCTGCTGCCCGAGGGGGCTCTGCAACTGGTGACCGGCGACCCCGGCGACCTGCTGGACCATGTGCAGGAACAGGACGTGGTGGCCTTTACCGGCTCGGCGGCCACGGCGGCCAAGCTGCGGGTGCACCCCAATGTCGTGGCGCGCAACGTGCCGTTTAACACCGAGGCCGACAGCCTGAACGCTTCTGTGCTGGGCCTGAGTGTGAGGCCCGAGGACCCCGAGTTTGCGCTGTTCGTGCGTGAGGTCGCGCGCGAGATGACGGGCAAGGCGGGCCAGAAATGCACCGCCATTCGCCGGGCGATGGTGCCGGGTCATCTGGTAGAAGCGGTGACCGAGGGGCTGCGCCGGGAACTGCGGAAAGTCACGATGGGCGACCCCGCCCGCGACGATGTGCGCATGGGCGCCCTGGTCAGCGTGGAGCAGCGCGAGCGGGTGCGCGAGACGCTGGCGCGTTTGCAGGCGGAGGCCCGCATTGTCATCACCGGAGAAACCGAACTGCTGGGCGGCGACCGCGAGAAAGGCGCGTTCCTGGACCCCACCGTGTTGCTGTGCGACTCGCCGCTGACGGCCAGAGGGCCACACGAACTCGAAGCCTTCGGGCCAGTGGCGACCCTGCTGCCCTACGACTCGCTAGAGGACGCCATTCACCTCGCCAAACTGGGGCGCGGCTCGCTGGCGGGCAGCATCGTCACGCACGACCGCGCCGAGGCCACCGAACTCGTGCTGGGCATGGCGAGCACCCACGGCCGCCTGCTGGTCCTGAACCGTGAGAACGCCAAGGAAAACACGGGCCACGGCTCGCCGCTGCCGCAGCTGAACCACGGCGGCCCTGGCCGGGCGGGCGGCGGCTCGGAACTGGGCGGGCTGTCGGCGGTGCGGCACCACATGAACCGGCTGGCGGTGCAGGCCGACCCCACCACCCTCAGCGCCATTACCCGCGAATACGTGCCCGGCGCGCAGGTGCAGGAGGACGGCACCCATCCCTTCCGCAAGACCTTCGATGAAATTCAGGTGGGTGACAGCCTGCTGACCCACCGCCGCACTGTCACCGAAGCCGACATCGTGAATTTTGCCAATGTCTCTGGCGACCACTTTTACGCCCACGTGGACGAGATTGGCGCCAGGGAAGGAATTTTCGGCCGGCGGGTGGCGCACGGGTACTTTCTGCTGTCGGCGGCGGCCGGGCAGTTCGTGTGGCCCGCGCCGGGGCCGGTGCTGGCGAACTATGGTCTGGAAGGGCTGCGGTTTATCGAGCCCGTGGGGATTGGCGACACCATCCGCACGCGCCTGACCTGCAAGCGCAAGATCCGCAAGGACCTGCGCCCGGATGAAACCCGCCCCACCGGCGTGGTGGAATGGCGCGCGGAAATCACCAATCAGGACGGCGCCCTGGTCGCCACCTACGACATCCTGACGCTGGTGGAGCGGGCCCGGGACGAGTTCGACCCGCCCGTAGACGCGCTGAACGCCTGAACGGGCCAGAGTGTTGTCTCGCCAGGAGTAACGGACGGGGGGTCGGCTCTGGCCTAAGCTCCGGGTGTGACGCTCATCACCGGACTGGATCACGTGCTGCTGGAAGCGCCTGCGGGCTGCGAGCCGGCGGCACGTGCGTTTTACGGCGGCGTTCTGGGGCTCAGTGAGGTGCCCAAGCCCACTGCCCTTCAGGCCCGGGGCGGGGTGTGGTTTGCCCTGCCGGACGGCCGCCAGATGCACATCGGCGTGACGCCTGATTTCGCGCCTCGCCTCAAGGGGCACCCAGCGCTGCGGTGCAGTGACCTCGCGGCTTTCAGCGCCTGCTGCGCCGCCCACCGCGTCTCCACCCGCCCCGACCAGGAAGGCGGGGTGCCGCGCCTGTTCCTGCACGATCCATTCGGCAACCGGCTGGAAGTGGTGCAGGGCTGACCTGGGGGGCCGGGGCACTGCCCCCGTCTTGGCCCCCGGCTGGGGCTGGGCAGAGGGCCAAAGCTGATCGTAGGATGAAGCTGACTATGAACCGGATCGCGTTGGGTGCCTGTGCTGGGTCCCTGTGCGCCGCGCACCAGCGTTTTCCTGCCGTCCTTCTGCTGCCGGTGTGGCGCCCCTCTGCCCCTGGCTGTGCGCCGGGAGCCAGTCCACCGGCGGCCCTCGCATGAGCCTGTCCAGTCCGGTGCCGCCACCCCTGCTGGGGCGCATTGGGCGGGTCAAGGGGTGGGCGCTGCGCCTGATGTTCGGGGGCGGCAGCGCGCTGGCCCTGCTGACCCTGCTGCTGCCGGCCCCGGCGGCCCCCAACCTGCAGGCGGGCCAGTGGCTGTTTCTGCTGACGGCGGTGGTGGGGCTGGGCACAGTGGCCCTGACCTCGCAGCGGCCCGGGGTGCTGCGCAGCGAGCGCTTCGACACGCTGTTCATGGTGCTGGGCAACGTGTGCGCCCTGACCTCGGCGCTGGGTGAGGCGCTGCTGTTCGGCACCACCTACAGCGAACACGTGGCCCTGTGGCCCATGGTGTTTGCCGCCGGCTTTCTGGGGCGGCGCCTGCTGCGGGTGCAGGCGGCCCTGATGCCGCCGCTGCTGGCCCTGACCGTGTACGCCCGCAGCCTGATTGTGGGCGGCAACGAACGCTGGTGGATCGAGGCGCTGGTGCTGGCGGTGCCGGTGGTGGTCACGGGGCTGATCATCGGATTTTTCCGTGCCGCCGCCGAGGACGAGGCGGAAGAACTGACGCAGCAGGTGGGCACCGATCCGCTGACCGGGCTGGCCAACCGCCGCGCCCTGTACGCCGAATTTGGGCGGCTGGTCGGGCAGTTACCCGCCGGACACCGGGTGGCGGTGGTGATGCTGGACCTGGACCATTTCAAGCTGGTCAACGACCGCTACGGGCACCGCGTGGGCGACGAGGTGCTGCGCTGCTTTGCCGGGGTGCTGCGAGACCACGCCCACCCACACGATCTGCTGGTGCGGGTGGGCGGTGAGGAGTTCGTGTGGGTCACGGCCGGACCCGAGGTGGACCCGCTGCTCAGCCGGGTGGAGCAGGCGCGCGCTGCGCACGCGGCCCACCCGCAGGCGCGGGCTGTCACCGTCAGCGCGGGCCTGGTCTGCCACGACGCCGGCGAAGCCCTGAGCGCCGCGCACCTGGACGACCTGCTGGGCCGGGCCGACGCCGCGCTGTACGCCGCCAAAGCCGCCGGCCGCAATCGCCTGCACCAGCATGATGTGGGCGCCCTGATGAAGACCGGCTGACCATGAGGGGCGCGGGGGCCAGCCACGGCGAATGGCGCTGGCAGAGGGGAAGTAGGCTATCTGGTTGAGGCGGGGCCCAGAAGCAGTGGCTAGCCTGGGGCCATGACCTCCTTTCATGTGTTCATTGCGACCAGCCTGGATGGTTTTATCGCGCGGCCCGACGGTCGCCTGGACTGGTTGCCGGGGGCCCTGCCGGACGGCCCGCCTGCACCCGAGGGCGAGGACTACGGCTTTGACGCCTTCATGGCTGAAATTGACGTGGTGGTGATGGGCCGCGCCACGTTTGAGACTGTGCAGGCGCTTGACCCGTGGCCCTATTCAGCCCGCATGGTGGTGCTGAGCCGCACGCTGACGAACGAAGCCATTCCAGCCCGGCTGCGCCCGGAAGTCACGGTCCACCCCGGTCCGGTTGACACCCTGGTGGCTGAGCTGCGCGCGCAGGGAACAGGAGGCGTGTATGTGGACGGAGGCCAGACGGTCCAGGCTTTTTTGCGCGCCGGGCTGATGGACACCCTGGTGATCACCCAGGTGCCCGTGCTGCTGGGGACAGGGCTTTCGCTGTTCGGGCCGCTGACTCAGGATGTCTGGTTCGAGCACCTGGAAACACGCAGCTTTCCATCCGGGCTGGTGCAAAGCCGTTACCGGGCGCGCCGATGATCTGCACAGGGCCGGCCGCAGGATGAGGGGGCCTTAAGCGGGCCTCCATCTGGCCCCTTACCGATGCTTTAACAGTTAAAGTGTCGCGCATGGAATACCGGAAGCTCGGCAGAAGTGGCCTGAAAGTCAGTGAAGTCGCCCTGGGCGGCTGGGAAACCTACGGGGTCAACCAGGACGCCTCTGCGATGGTGCGCGAGATCGTGCTGGCGGCCTACGAGGGCGGCGTGAACTTCTTTGATCAGGCCGACGTGTACGCCCGGGGCCGCAGCGAGGAGCTGATGGGCGCCGTGCTGCGCGAACTGCCCCGCCACACCCTGGTCATCTCCAGCAAGGTCTTCTGGCCCATGAGCGACGATGTGAACGACCGGGGGCTCTCGCGCAAGCATGTCCTGGAAAGCATTGACAAGACCCTGAAACGGCTGGGCACCGATTACCTGGATATCTACTTCGCTCACCGCTACGACCCCGACGTGCCCATGGACGAGATCGTGATGGCCTTTGATCAGGTCATCCGCGACGGCAAGGCGCTGTACTGGGGCACCTCCATGTGGCCAGCGGCGCGCATTGCCCAGGCGGTGGAATTCGCGCGGGCCAATGGCCTGCACGCCCCGGTCACCGAGCAGCCCGAATACTCCATGCTGCGCCGCGAGCGCGTGGAGGGCGACCTGCTGCCCTACACCGAGGGCGCGGGCGTGGGCCTGGTGGTCTGGAGCCCGCTGGCCATGGGCCTCCTGACCGGCAAGTACGACGAGGGCCGGCCCGAGGGCGCCCGCCTGACCGAGAAGGAAAACTGGGGCAAGAACTTCCTGACCGATGACAACATTCAGAAGGTGCGCGACCTGAAGCCCATTGCCGACGACCTGGGTATCACCCGCGCCCAGCTGGCCCTGGCCTGGCTGCTCCGCCAGCCCGGCGTGAGCAGCGTGATTACCGGCGCCACCAAAACCAGCCAGATTCAGGACACCGTCAAAGCCGCCGGCGTGCGCCTGAGCAGTGACGTTCTGGAACAGATTGAAGGCATCCTGAAGCGCTGACGGCAGAGGGGCACAGCGGCGGGCTGGGGGCGTGCAACCCCGACCCGCCGCTTTCTCATGCCTGCCCCTGCCCACTCACCACGGCCCACCCTCACGCCGGCGGATGCACCCTGTTCCGCCCCGCCGCCTTGGCCCGGTACAGGTGGTCGTCGGCGGCCTGCAGGGCCAGGGACAGGCGCCCGGGGCGCTCCACGGCGTAGCCCACGCTGGCGCTCAGGCCCACGCCGGGCAGCAGGCCGGACCAGTCGTGGGCTTCAATGGCGCGGCGGCAGCGCTCGGCGAGGTCGTGGGCCTGCCCCGGCGCGCGAATGGGCGCCACCAGCACAAATTCCTCGCCGCCGTAGCGCCCCAGCAGCGTGCCGGCGCGCACGGTGCCCGACAGCAGCCCGGCCACGGCCTGCAGCACCCGGTCCCCGTGGGCGTGCGAGAAGCGGTCGTTCACGCTCTTGAAGTGGTCAATGTCCACGAACAGGGCCGCCAGCAGGCTCCAGCCAGGGCCGCCCCCGTCCTGCAGGGCGCGCAGGCCCTCTTCCAGGCCACGCCGGTTCAGCACGCCGGTCAACGGGTCCTGGCGGGCTTCCACCTCGGCGCAGCGCAGGCGGTCCTGCCAGGAACTGGCGTCGGCCTGGGCCTGACGCAGTTCCACGTTCAGGTGCCGCTGGGCGTCCTCGCTGATCTGGTCCTGGGCCGCCTGGGCCTCGGCCAGGGCGGCGCGCGTGGCCTGCAGGGCGGCTTCCAGGTCGCCGCGCGCCTCGTGCAGTTCGCTCAGGCGCCGCAGAATGCGCTGGGTGTCCCGGTGGCGGCCCTGGGCCCGCACCTCATCCAGGGCCTCGGTGTAGCCGGCCAGGGCGCGCGCTGTCTCGCCGCGCGCAGCCAGCACCTCGGGCAGGCACAGCAGGGGCTCCAGGTACAGGCGCTGCTGCAACTCGGTGTTCAGGGCCTGGGTCTCGTGCGCCGCCTGCAGGGCGCCGTCCAGATCGCCGCACAGCAGGCGCAGCGCGGCGCGGTGGGCGCCGCACAGCAGGGCCGTGGTGGGGTGGGGGGTGGCCTGGAGCGCCGCGCCGGCGGCGCGCAGCACCATCAGGCCCTGCTGCGTGGCCTGCTGCACCGCCTCGGGGCGGCCCAGGCGCCCGGCCTCGCGGGCCAGCACCACGTAGGCGTGGGCGCGGTTCTCGTGCAGGCTCAGGGTCAGACTGGCGCGCAGCGGTTCGTCGCTCTGGTCATGCACATGCTCTTCGAGCAGATTCAGGTGGTGCAGCGCGCCCTTGGCGTCGCCGCGCAGGTTGGCCACCCAGGCCAGATTGCCCAGGGCGTGCCCGTGGTCCAGCGGGCAGCCGTTCTCCCGGGCCAGCGCCAGCGCCGAGCGCAGGTCCTGGTCGGCGCCGGGCAGGTTGCCACTGATCACGCGGGTCAGCGCGCGCACGTTGACCACCGCCGAGCGCAGGTCATGCAGGCCGTGGTCCTGCATCAGGGCCTGCGCGCGCGTCACGGCGTCCAGGGCCCGCGTGGGCTGCCCAAGGCTGGCACTCACGAAGCCCAGCCCCACCAGCGCCAGCACGGCGGCCCGGGGCGAGTCGGCGCGCAGCGCTTCGTCCAGGGCCCGCTCGCCCAGATCCAGCGCCGCGTCCAGGCTCAGGTCGCGCACCGCGCGCGCCAGGTCCACCAGGGCCAGGGCGCGCGCCTCGCCGCCCGGCGCCGCCTGCACCCGCGCCAGCAGGGGCGCGGGCGTTCCGGGGGGCAGCGCCTGGGGAGACTGGGGGGCGCAGGGAGCAGACATTCTCTCTATTCATCCACATTCCGGGGCCCCCAACCCTGAAAAAGCTCTCAGAGTCTGTTGGGGGAACTGGGGGTGCAGCGGGGGCAACCAAAGGTGGACGCCCACCGGCCCAGCGCGCCCCTATGCTGACAAGGGTGAATGCCATAGAAACGCAGGACCTGCGCAAGGTCTACCGGGGCCGGGCGGTGGTGGACGGCCTGAATCTGACGGTGCCGCAGGGCGAGGTGTTCGGGTTTCTGGGCCCCAACGGCGCCGGCAAAAGCACCACGGTCAAGATGCTGCTGGGGCTGGTGCATCCCAGTGGGGGCGCGGCGCGCGTGCTGGGCGGCAGTCCCCAGGACCCGCGCGTCCGCGCCCGGCTGGGCTTTCTGCCCGAACAGTTCCGCTTTCAGACCTGGATGACCGGCGAGGAATTTCTGCGTTTTCATGGGCGCCTGGCCGGCGTGGGCGCCGGTGACCTGCGCGGGCGCATTCCCGAGGTGCTGGAACTGGTGGGCCTCTCGGGGCGTGGGCGCGAGACGCTAAGCGGCTACAGCAAGGGCATGCTGCAGCGCGCGGGGCTGGCCGGGGCCATTCTGGCGCGCCCCCGGCTGGTGTTTCTGGACGAGCCCACCAGCGCCCTGGACCCCATCGGCCGCATTGAGGTGCGCGAGATTATCGAGCGGCTGCGCGCCGAGGGCGTGGCGGTGTTTCTGAATTCGCACCTGCTTTCAGAGGTGGAACAGGTGTGTGACCGGGTGGCGTTCGTGAAGGCGGGCCGGGTGCTGACCCAGGGCACCATGCGCGAACTCATGGGCGGCGTGCTGCCGGTGGACCTGCGGCTCTCGCACCTGCCGCCGGGGCTGCTGGACACCCTGGCCGGGCTGGGCGAGGTGCGCCGCAGCGACCTGAACACCCCCGGGCGCGCCGACGTGGAACTGTGGCTGGCGCGCGAGGACACCCTGCCCGCCGTGGCCCGCGCGGTGCACGCGGCCGGCGCCGATCTGTATGCCCTGAGCCCCCGCCGCCCGGACCTGGAAACCATGTTCCTGGACCTGATTGAAGACACCCCCGAGCGCACCCGCGCCGGGACCGGAGCCCCCCATGCCTAACGCCCTGCTGATTGCCGAACTCTCGCTGCGCGAGGCCGCCCGCAAGCGGCTGGTCACGGTGCTGCTGCTGCTGTCGGCCGCCTTTCTGGGCTTTTTCCTGTATGGCGTCTACCGCCTGGATCTCACGCTGGATGAGCGGGCAGCGGCGGCGGGCCTGGACGGGCGCAGCCTGACGGGCGCCTCGAATCTGCCGGTCATGTACTCGGCCATGTTCGGCATGTATCTGGTGTATTTCCTGGGCTCGCTGATGTCGGTGCTCTCCACGGTGGGGGCAGTCAGCGGCGACATCGAAAACGGCGTGATGCAGAGCGTGCTGGCCCGCCCCGTGCGCCGCGCCGAACTGGTGCTGGGGCGCTGGCTGGGCTTTGCGGCTGTGAACGTGCTGTATGTGGCCCTGCTGTCGGCCGGGCTGCTGGGCGGCGTGTACCTGCTGACCGGCTACCTGCCGCCCGCCACCGTGCCCGCTGTGGCGCTGCTGCTGCTGACTGTGGCGCTGCTGACCGCCCTGACCGTGCTGGGCAGCACCCTCTTTACCACCCTGGCCAACGGCATTGGCGTATTCGTGCTGTACGGCGTGGGCTTTACTGGCGGGATTCTCACGGCCATTGGCGGCCTGGCCGACACCCCGATTCTGGGCACCCTGGGCCGGGTGGCCAACATTGTCATGCCCACCAACGCCCTGTGGCTGGGGGCCAGCTATCACCTGCAGCCCCAGGTGGCCCGCGACCTGGGCGAGGTCACGCGCGGCGCCAATCCCTTTTTCGGCACCACGCCCGCTGACCCGGCCCTGGTGGTCTGGGCGGCCGTGCTGGCGGCCCTGGCAGTGGCCGGGGCCATGTGGCGCCTGAGCCGCCGGGACCTGTAGGGGGGCAATGGGTGAGGGTAGATGGTAGATGGGTGATGGAAAGGGCCACGCGGCTTGCCTGGCAGAGCGCAACAGAGTGACAAGCGGACAGCGGCGCCCCGAAGTATGGAGGGGCGCCGCTGCCTGTGGATGGGTGACTGTTTGTTTTCTGCACGCTCCAGGAGCGCCCGAAGCGGCCCGCTTCTCATCCTGAACGTGCGGCGCTTCTCTCCATCACCTATCCACCCTCACCCACTCATCCTCACCCACTGCCCGCCCGTCTCGAACCACACCACGCCGTCGGGGGTGACCGTCAGGGCGCGGGGGCCAGCCGGCGTGCCGGGGGGCAGGGCCACCAGCGCGCCGGTGCTGGCGCCAGGGGCCACGCGCAGCAGGGTGCCCCGGGTGGGATCGGCCACCCACAGGGTGCCGTCCGGGGCCACGGCCAGGGCGCCCGGGCGCGTGCCGGCGGGCAGGGTCAGGGTGCGCGCCGCGCCGGTGCGGGGGTCCAGGTTGCTCACAGCGCCCGTACGCGTCTCGGCAAACCACAGGGTGCCGTCTGGGGCCGGGGTCAGCAGGTCCGGCACGCTCACGTTGGCGGTGCCTACCGCGAAGGTCCTCGCCGCGCCGCTGGGGACATGCACGGTCACCACGGCCGGCGCAGCGCCCCGGCGGGTATAGGCCAGCGTGGCGCTGTCCAGGGCCACCAGCGTCTCGGGCACGCCGTCGGTGGGCAGGCTGCTCACGGCGCCGGTGCCTGGGTCCAGGGCCAGCAGCCGGGGCTGCCCGTAGGCCAGGAACCACAGCCGCCCGTCCGGGGTGGGGGTCAGGTGGTTGAGGGTCTCCGGGGTGCCGGCCAGAAAGCGGGTCAGGTCGCCCGTCTCGCTGCGGCGCACCAGAAAGCTGCCCGCCGCCGTCACGCCGCGCACGGCGGCCCAGACCTCTGCGCCGCGCGCCGCGTGGCTGGTGATGGCCTCGAAGCCCTGCAGCCCGAAGGCCAGGGTGGCCCAGTCGCCCTGGGCCGGGTCAAACCGCAGCAGCGTGTGGCGCAGCGTGGCCTCGGCGTTGGCGGGGGCCCGCAGCAGCAGGCGGCCCTCGGGCGTGGGCAACGCGGCCGCCGCTAGATACGGGGTCGCCGCTGGAATGCGCCAGCGCCGCTGCGCCAGCACGGGCACGCTCAGGCGGGCGGTGCCGGTCGGGGCCGTCACCCGCAGGGTCACGGGGCCGCCACTCTGGCCCTGGGGGTTCAGGGCCACCACCGTATCGCTGCCCTCGGCGGCCGGGGGGCCCGGGGTCAGGTACAGGCCAGGGGGCGCGCCTTCCACCGTCACGCTCACCCCGGCGGGCGGGGTGGCGCGCAGGCGCAGCGTGCCGGGCTGCGGGGGCTCACCCGCCACAGGCAGGCGCTCCACGCTGAGCGTCAGCGTGCCCGTCTGGCCCCCGGGCGGCGTGCCGGGGCCGCCCGGGGCACTGCCGCAGGCCAGCAGCAGGGTGCCCAGCAGCAGCGCGGCGCCCGGGTGCCGGGGGCGCGGCGGCCGGGCAGGCACAGGGGTGGATCGCGTGGGGCCCGTGGTGGTCATGGCTGTATTTCACTCCTGCCGCTCTTGCCCCCGTCTGACCGGACCTTGACCCGGGGTTCACGCTTGGGGGCCTCTGCCGGGCCCAGCCGCTCAAAAGGCCGTATGGCAGCCGGTTTCTGCGTCTTAATGAAACGCTGGCCTGCCGGGCCGTGACGCTTTGGTGAGAAGCGCCCCCATAAGGTGAGCGCCATGGAACCGACCCTGCTGCTGTGCGCGCTGATTGCCCTCACCTCGGGCCTGCACTTTGGCCGCCGCTTCGCGCAGGCGCACCGGACCGGGGGTGCCTACCTGCTGCCGGCCCTGGCGCACGGAGTGGTGTGCAGCCCCCTGGTGCTGCTGAGCACCCTGCTGGACCCCACGGGCCTGCTGTGGATGGCCGTGGCGGCCGTGGCCCTGTGCGGCCTGGCCATCGGCGCGCTGCGCCCGATGCCGGCCCAGGCCCGTGCCCAGACCCTGACCCTGGACCGCGAACCTCATACCGACGTTCAGGCCGCCTGAACTCCAGGCTTCACCGCAGCGGCGCCCCTGTTTGTTCGGGGCGCCGCTGCGCTGTGGCGGGTGACTGCAGGCTCCCCAGGACCAGAGCCGTCCTTTGGATGGACGCCGCCGGGCCCGGTTCTGGCGCACACTGGGCTGGGGCCGCCCACCACCCATAGCCCAGGGCCCCGCAGGAGACCGATTCATGAGCCAGTCCCGCCGCACCCTGAACACCCTGATTCGTCTGGGGCGCGCCCTGCGCGAGCCCGAATCCCCGGACCACGAGCCGCCGCTGCGCGCCGCCGGGCAGGCAGCCTCGGCCCTGGTGACCCCCGCGCTGCAAGGCGCAGCCGGACGCCTGCGCGCCGGAGCCCAGGGCCTGCGTGATCAGGTGCAGGCCCGCGCCGATGGCCACCTGGAACGCGTGATCACCGAGCGCCGGGCCGGGGGAGCCACTGACCCCGACACCCTGGCCGCGCTGACCCGGCGCCGGGCGGCCCGGGAAGCCCGCGCCGCCCAGGCCCGGGCCCGCGCCGGATTGCTGGCCCAGGCCCAGGGCCCCGAGCAGCGGCAGGTGCTGACGCTGGTGGCGGCCGTGACCCCCTGGGCCGGGGGTGAGCCCGGCGAGCTGCGTTACACCATCCTGCTGGACCGGCTGGCCCCGGGCGGCGACCCCGCGCGCGAGATGGCCGTTCACCGCGCCCTGTGGACCCTGGCCGAGCGCCGGGTGCTGGCGGTGTCGCCGCATGGGGTGATCTCGGCCGTGGCGGTGGACGCAGCGCCGCCAGTTGGGGCGCTGGCCCTGCCGCCGGCCTGATTCAGGCCAGGGTGTCCCCGGCGGCATTGAGCTGCGTCTGCAGATTGCCGAAGGTGCGCTCAATCAGGGCCCGGGCGCGGCTTTCCAGCCGGCCGCCGCCCACCGAGGCCAGCGGCCCGCGCACCTGCACCTCGCCCTGCCAGCGCAGCGTGGTGGTCCCGTCGCCGTTGTCGCCCAGGGTGGCCCCGGCCTGCAGGGTCAGCGTGCTGCCCAGCCCCGCGCCCTGCACCCGGACGCCCACGCGCTGCGCCGGGTCGTCCGGCTGCACCTCCAGGCGCAGCCCAAGGTTGCCGCGCAGCAGCCCGGCGCGCACCGGCACGCGGGCCTCGGCGTGGTCCGCGTGGGCGCGGATGTCCTGCACCTCGGGCAGACAGCGCGCCACCTGCTCGGGGCGCGTGACAAAGGCCCACACCACGGCGGGCGAGGCCCTGACCTGAAACTCTCCGGATTCCTGAAGCTGCATAGAGTGATGGTGGCGCGCCGCGCGGTCGGCCGGGTGAATGGGGGGTTCAGGGACAACCGGGGTCTTTTCGCGGGCGCCCGGAAGCAGCGTGGGCCGGCATGCCGTTGACGAGGTGCCCGGCACCCTGCACGCTGGGCACCTTGACGTGGTGCGCGGGTCCCTAGCGCCTGGGGGCGCCGGGCAGATCCACCGGGGTCACGGGAATGGGTTCGCCAAACTGGGCGTAGCGCCGCCCCCGGTGCGGCTCGCCCCGCCCGCACAGCACCGTCACCTGGGGCAGGCCATGCACGTTGACTTCGGCCACCGCCAGCCGCCCGGTCTCGTAGGCGCCCAGGTCCAGGTAGAGGTGGCGGCTCAGGCGGCAGGGTGTGGGCACCGGGGTATGCCCGTGCAGTGAGTAGGTCACGCCCGGGGGCAGCGCAAAGGGCCCCTCGTAGGGCCGCAGCCACAGCGCCGCCGACAGCGGGTTCTCGTGCTGCGGGTGCTTGACGGGCGGCGCGGCGTGGGCAATGAGCACGCTGGGGTGTGGGGGCACCTCGCCGTGAATCTGGCCGTCGGCGGTGACATAGATCACCCGGCGCAGCACCTTCAGGTACGCTTCCAGCAGCGGCGGAAATTTCTCCAGCGTCAGGCCGCCCAGTTCAGCGCGTACCGTCTCGCCCCCGGCGCGCATCCACCACTGGTAGCCTTCCATGGCCTTGCGGTAATCGCCCAGGTTGTGCGTGCCCTCGTACAGGCGGTACCACTTCAGGCCCTCTTGCATCATGCGCTCGTGGTTGCCCATCAGGAGGGTCGCGCGGCCCGCCTGGTGCAGTTCCAGCAGCTTGTCCACCGTGGCCAGGCTGCGCGGCCCCCGGTCAATGGCGTCGCCCAGGCCCACGTAATGCGCGTCGGGAAAGCGCTCCAGCGCGGCGCGCAGCAGGTCCGGGCGCCCGTGCAGATCGGGAATCACCAGTACCTGACGGCTCATGCGTTCTCTCCGGGGGCGTCGCTGAAGTCCAGGAGGGTCTGCTTGCTGCGCTCGCGCATCAGGCGGGCGGCGTCGGGGGCCGGGGCGAAGGTCAGGGCGCCGCCCGCTTCTTCCACGCGGTAGCCAGCGCCGTCCGCCGCGCCCGGCAGCCACTCGGCCGGCAGCTGGTAGGTGCGGCCCTGGCTGTCTTCCACATCGGCCAGGCCAGCGTCCTCATCCAGAACGTCAATCACGAGCAGCAGGGGCGGGGCGTGCATGGGCGCAAGTCTAGCGCGCCCCTCTTTCGGTGGATGCCCCCGGCCGGGGCGCCCGGGTAGGGTCTGGGGCATGACAACCGTGACCCGCCGCCGGGTCCTGCGCGCCCTGGGCGGCGGCGGGCTGGGCCTGCTGGCCGCCGGTGGGCTGGGCACCGCGCAGGCCTACCGCTTTGGCGTGACCCGCCACACCCGCACGCTGCCAGGCCTGGAAGCGCCGCTGCGCGTGGCCTTTCTGACAGACCTGCACTACGGCCTGTACATCGGCGCCGGCAGCGTGCGGGCCTGGGTGGAGGCCACGAACCGCGAGCGCCCGGATGTGGTGCTGCTGGGTGGGGATCAACTCGACAGCCGGATGGATGAGCCGCCGGAAGCCCTGCTGGCCGAGCTGGCCCGCCTGCGCGCCCCGCTGGGCGTGTACGGTGTGTGGGGCAACCACGATTACGGGAGCTTTGGCTTCTACGGCGGGCGGCAGTACGGCCCGGCGCGGGGGGACTGGCAGGGCACACGCGCTCAGCTGGAAGCGGCTTTTGCCAACGCTGGCGTCACGATGCTGCGTAACGCAGGCCGCCCTCTGCGAGACGACCTGTATGTGGGCGGCGTGGACGACCTGTGGCACGGCCAGCCGGATGTGCGGGCAGCCCTGGCCGAGGCCGGAAAGAGGGCCACGCTGCTGGTCATGCACAACCCCGACCTGCTGCCCGAGTTGCCGGGGCGGGTGGGCCTAACCCTGTGCGGGCACACGCACGGCGGTCAGGTGCGGCTGCCATTCGCGGGTGCTGTCATGGTGCCCAGCCGCTATGGCCAGCGGTTTGCCATGGGCTGGGTGGAGGGCGCGCAGGGCACCCCTGCTTATGTCAGCCGGGGCCTGGGCCTCAGCGGCATTCCGTTTCGCAACCTGTGCGAGCCAGAAGTGGCAGTGATGGAGTTGCGGCCCAGTGGAGAGGTGACGCCAGGCCAGTGACTCTCTGCGTTCCTCTGCGCTCACAGCAGGCCCAGATGCGTCTTCAGCTTCGTGTCCACGTCTTTCACCTGCGCCGGGGTCAGATGACCTACGAACCGTCCCAGCCGACCCCGATTTAACCCACGCACGGAGTTCAATTGCACCCGGCTGGTTTCTGGTAACCCGCACGACCCGGCGTCCAGAACAACATCAAATGGGTAGACCCGCTGCACGTTGCTCGTGACCGGAGCAACCACCACATGTGGCAAGGTCTCGTTCGCCAGATCGTTGGTCAGCAGGACAGCGGGGCGTGTGCGGGCGGGCTCGCCGGGCACACCGGGGTCAAAGTTCACCATATACACGTCACCGCGTTTCACGGGATGTCCTGCATGGGCAGGTTCAGCCAGGCTTCGGCCTCGGCCTGCTCCTGCGGATCGGCGGTGTAATCGGCCGCGTATTGCGCGTACTGGCGGCGCAGTTCCTGTTCTTTCAGGGCAAGGACGGCGGCCTCTATCACGGCGCTGAAGCTGGCGAGATTGTGCGTGCGCTGGTAATTCTCCAGAAAAGAGAGGGTGTCTTCGGGCATCACGACATGCTTTCTGTGCACATGAGTCATGGTCAACTATAGACACACTGTCAGTGGGCAAAAGGTAGGGTAGGCCTCGTCGCCAGGCCAGGGAAGGCAGGAGGTGCGTTAAAGCGCTGCTCTCGCCTGGAAGGCCAGCCCCTCAAAACCGACTCCAAGTAGCGCTGCAAAAGACCCTTTGATCAGGCCTCTGGCCCTGCCTGCGGGTCTCTGGGTGGTCTGCCCTGGCCTGTCTCCACCTTTCCTTTGCCAACAAAAGGACGCGGCACACTTTTAAACCCGTTATAAACAACGGGCCTGCATAGACATGCATCTCTCTGTATCGTGATTCTAGCAGCCTGCACCCTGCGGGCAAGCTTCACGCGAGCGGGGAGTGTCCAGATGAACCAGACCAACAACCGGGTGACGCCGGAGGCCGTGCCCCACACCCCACCCACCCAGACCGAACTTCGCCGCGCGCGCGAGCAGGGCCTGTATGCCGCCCATGAACACGACGCCTGCGGCGTGGGCATGGTGGCGCACATCAAGGGCGTGCGCAGCCACGGGATCATTGCCCAGGGCCTCAAGATTCTGGAAAACCTGGACCACCGCGGCGCGGTGGGCGCCGATCCCCTGATGGGCGACGGCGCGGGCATCCTGATTCAGATTCCCGACGAGTTTTACCGCGCCGAGATGGCGGGGCAGAACGTGACGCTGCCGCCCCCCGGCGATTACGGCGTGGGCATGATCTTCCTGCCCAAGGAAATCGCCTCGCGCCGGGCGTGCGAGCAGGAACTGGAACGCGCCATCCGCGCCGAGGGGCAACTGGTGCTGGGCTGGCGCGACGTGCCGGTGAGCGCTGATATGCCCATGAGCCCCACCGTGCGCGAGAAAGAACCTGTCATCCGGCAGGTGTTTATTGGCGCGGGGCCCGACACCCTGGTGCCGGACGCGCTGGAGCGCAAGCTGTATGTCATTCGCCGCCGGGCCAGCAACGCCATTCGCGCGCTGAACTTCACCCACGGGGCGGAATACTACGTGCCCTCCATGTCGTGCCGCACGGTCATTTACAAGGGCCTGCTGCTGGCCAATCAGGTGGGGGAGTATTACCTGGACCTACAGGACCCCTCGGTCACGTCGGCCCTGGCCCTGGTGCACCAGCGCTTTTCCACCAACACCTTTCCTGAATGGCCGCTGGCCCACCCCTACCGCATGGTGGCGCACAACGGCGAGATCAACACCGTCAAGGGCAACTTCAACTGGATGCGCGCCCGTGAGGGCATCATGGTGTCCCCGGTGCTGGGCGACGACCTGAAGAAGCTCTACCCGATTTCCTTTGAAGGCGAGAGTGATACCGCCACCTTCGACAACGCCCTGGAACTGCTGACCCTGGCGGGCTACCCCATGGCGCACGCCGCCATGATGATGATTCCCGAGGCCTGGGAGGGCAACGCGCAGCTGGACCCGCGCCGCCGCGCGTTCTACGAGTACCACGCCTCCATGATGGAGCCCTGGGACGGCCCCGCCGCCATGGTGTTTACCGACGGGCGGCAGGTAGGCGCCACCCTGGACCGCAACGGCCTGCGCCCGGCGCGCTACGTGCAGACCCGCGACGACCTCGTCATTCTGGCCTCGGAATCGGGCGTGCTGCCCATTCCGGAAAGCCGGATTGTCAAGAAGTGGCGCCTGCAACCGGGCCGTATGTTCCTGATTGACCTGGAACAGGGCCGGATTATTGAAGACGACGAACTGAAATCGCAGTTTGCCTCGGCCCGGCCCTACGCGCAGTGGGTGGAGAACACCCGCTTCCGCCTGGACGATTCCGAGGAAACCGGCACCGTGGGCCAGTTCCGCGAGTCTCTGCTGGACCGCCAGCAGGCCTTTGGCTACACCCAGGAGGACCTGAAGTTTCTGATGGGGCCGATGGCGGCCAGGGGCGAGGAAGGCATTGGCTCCATGGGCAACGACAGCCCGCTGGCCGTGCTGTCGGGTAAGAACAAGCCGCTGTACAACTACTTCAAGCAGCTGTTTGCCCAGGTGACCAACCCGCCTATTGACCCCATCCGCGAAGCGGTGGTCATGAGCCTGGTGTCGTTCGTGGGGCCGCGCCCCAACCTGCTGGACGTGAACGCCGTCAACCCCCAGCTGCGCCTGGAAGTCGAGCAGCCCATTCTGGATTTCGACGACATGGCCCGCCTGCGCAACATTGGCGAGCACACGCGCGGCAAGTTCAAGGCCTATGAGCTGGACATCACCTACCCCGCCGACTGGGGCCCGCGCGGCATTGAGGCCAAACTGGCCACCATCAACGCCCGCGCGGTGGACGCCCTGGAAAACGGCCACAACATCATCATCGTGACTGACCGCCGCCTGGACCGCGACCGGGTGGCGATTCCCTCGCTGCTGGCGCTGAGTAGCGTCCATCACCACCTCGTGAAAGCGGGCCTGCGCATGAAGACGGGGCTGGTTGTAGAAACCGGCGACGCCCGCGAGGTGCATCACTTTGCCGCGTTGGCGGGCTACGGCGCCGAGGCCGTGCACCCGTATCTGGCCCTGGAAACCCTGATCAACCTGCACACCGACGTGCCCGGCATGCCCAGCCTGGCCGGGGTGGACGCCCACAAGGCCATTCGCAACTACATTGGGGCGATTGGCAAGGGCCTGAGCAAGATCATGTCCAAGATGGGCGTGAGCACCTACATGAGCTACTGCGGCGCCCAGCTGTTTGAAGCGATTGGCCTGAAGCAGGAGTTTGTGGGTAAGTACTTCTACGGCACGCCAACGCAGGTGAGTGGCATCGGCATCTTTGAGGTGGCGGAAGAAGCGATTCGCAACCACCGCTCGGCGTTCAGTGAGGATCCCACGCTGGCCCACAGTCTGGACGCGGGTGGTGAATACGCCTGGCGCGTGCGCGGCGAGGACCACCTGTGGACCCCGGATTCGGTGGCCAAACTGCAACACGCCGTGCGCAGCGGCTCTCACAGCACCTACGAGGAATACGCTCGTCTGATCAACGACCAGAGCAGGCGCCACATGACCCTGCGCGGCCTGTTCGAATTCAAGACTGAAGGCGTGACGCCCGTGCCATTGGAAGAGGTCGAGCCAGCGAGCGAAATCGTCAAGCGCTTTGCCACCGGGGCCATGAGCCTGGGGTCCATCTCCACCGAGGCCCACACCACCCTGGCGGTCGCCATGAACCGCATTGGCGGCAAGAGCAACACCGGTGAGGGCGGCGAGGACCCCGCCCGCTACGAGCGCGAGATGCGCGGCGAGACACTGGGAGAAGGCCATACGCTGGCCAGCCTGCTGGGCGAGGGCCGCGTGGAAGTGGACTACCCGCTGAAAGCTGGCGACAGCCTGCGAAGCAAGATCAAGCAGGTGGCGTCTGGTCGCTTCGGGGTCACGACCACGTACCTGGCCTCGGCGGACCAGATTCAGATCAAGATGGCGCAGGGGGCCAAGCCCGGCGAGGGTGGGCAGCTGCCCGGCGGCAAGGTCAGCGACTACATCGGCTTTCTGCGCCATAGCGTGCCCGGCGTGGGCCTCATCAGCCCGCCGCCGCACCACGACATCTACTCGATTGAGGACCTCAAGCAGCTTATTCACGACCTCAAGAACGTCAATCCGCGCGCCGATATCTCGGTGAAGCTGGTGTCCGAGGTGGGGGTGGGAACGGTCGCCGCTGGCGTGGCCAAGTGCAAGGCCGACCACATCGTGATTGCTGGGCATGACGGCGGTACCGGGGCCAGCCCCTGGAGCTCGATTAAGCACGCCGGGTCGCCCTGGGAACTGGGGCTGGCCGAGGCGCAGCAGACGCTGGTGCTCAACCGCCTGCGTGACCGGGTGCGCGTGCAGACCGACGGACAACTGAAAACGGGCCGCGATGTGGTGGTGGCCGCCCTGCTGGGCGCCGACGAGTTCGGCTTTGCCACCGCGCCGCTGGTGGCGCAGGGCTGCATCATGATGCGCAAGTGTCACCTGAACACCTGCCCCGTGGGGGTGGCCACCCAGGACCCCGTGCTGCGGGCCAAATTTACCGGTAAGCCCGAGCACGTCATCAACTACTTCTTCTTTGTGGCCGAGGAGGTGCGCGCCCTGATGGCCTCGCTGGGCATCCGCACCTTCGACGACCTGATTGGCCGCAGCGACCTGCTGGATACCCGCAAGGGAATTGAGCACTGGAAGGCGCAGGGGCTGGACTTCAGCCGGGTGTTCTACCGCCCCGAGGTGCCCGCCGAGGTCGGCACGCGCCACCTGCACGCCCAGGAACACGGTCTGGAAGGCGCCCTGGACCTGAGCCTGATTGAGAAGTGCCGCCCCGCCTTTGAACGCGGCGAGAAGGTGCATTTTCTGCAGGACGCCCGCAACGTCAACCGCAGCGTGGGGGCGATGCTGTCCGGCCAGCTGGTGCGCGTGCGCCCTGAGGGCCTGCCGGACAACACGGTGTTCGTGCAGATGGAGGGCACAGGCGGCCAGTCCTTCGGCGCCTTCCTGGCCCCGGGCTTGACCCTGTACCTGATTGGTGACGCCAACGACTACACCGGCAAGGGCCTGTCTGGCGGGCGCGTGGTGGTGCGGCCCAGCATTGAATTCCGGGGCAAGGCCGAGGAGAACATCATTGTGGGCAACACGGTGCTGTACGGCGCCACCAGCGGCGAGGCGTTTTTCCGGGGGGTGGCGGGCGAACGCTTTGGCGTGCGCCTCAGTGGCGCCTCGGCGGTGGTGGAAGGCACCGGGGACCATGGCTGCGAATACATGACGGGCGGCACCGTGGTGGTGCTGGGCCAGACCGGGCGCAACTTTGCCGCGGGCATGAGTGGCGGCGTGGCCTACGTGTACGACGTGGACGGCAAGTTCGCTCAGCGCTGCAACCTCAGCATGGTGGGCCTGCATCCGGTGGTGCCCGAAACCGAACAACTGGCCCAGACGACCGTCGTGCTGCACGGCGGCCAGAGCGATGAGGCCCACATCCGCACCCTGCTGGAAAGCCACCACAAGTGGACAGGCTCGCAGCGGGCCTCGGAGCTTCTGGACGACTGGGAGAGCGCCCTGAAGCGGTTTATCAAGGTGTTGCCGCATGAATATGCACGTGCCTTGCAGGAGCGGGGCGCCCAGGCAGCGAGCACCGTGCAGGCCGGAGGCACGACCTCCATGCAGACGGGCCAGCCCGCGCGGTCAGTGGCCGGGCAGGGCACGCTGACGAAATGACGCAGAGGGCTCAGGGCCTATGGCAGATGGCAAAGGCGTCACGCCGCATTCCACGGAGGACTCCATGTCCAAAATCACCGGATTTCTAGAGCAGCCGCGCGTGAAAGACCAGTACGCGCCTGTTGACGCGCGCCTCAAGCACTACCACGAGTTTCTTTTGCCGCTGGCGGCGGGGCCTGCGCGCCTTCAGGCCACGCGCTGCATGGACTGCGGGATTCCGTTTTGCACGAGTGGCTGCCCGGTCAACAACATCATTCCCGACTTCAATAACCTCGTGTACCAGGACGACTGGCGCAGCGCCATTGACACCCTGCACTCCACAAACAATTTCCCCGAATTCACGGGCCGTATCTGCCCCGCGCCCTGCGAGGCCGCCTGCACCCTGAACATCAGTGACGACGCGGTGGGCATCAAGTCCATCGAACTGGCCATTATTGAGCGGGCGTGGCAGGAAGGCTGGGTGCAGCCGCAGCCGCCCGCCGTGAGGACCGGAAAGGCGGTGGCTGTCATTGGTTCTGGCCCCGCGGGGCTGGCTGCCGCGCAGCAGCTGGCGCGCGCCGGGCACGCGGTCACGGTGTTCGAGAAGAACGACCGCGTGGGCGGCCTGCTGCGCTACGGCATTCCGGACTTCAAGCTGGACAAGCACCACATTGACCGCCGCACCGCGCAGATGGAGGCCGAGGGTGTAACCTTCCGCACGGGCGTGCTGGTGGGCGCGTGGCCGGACGGCAGCCGCGTGACCAACCTCAGCAAGCAGACCGTGAGCCCCGAGGCGCTACGCGCCGACTTTGACGCCGTGCTGCTGGCGGGCGGCGCCGAGCAGCCGCGCGACCTGCCGGTGCCGGGGCGCGAGCTGGACGGCGTTCACTTTGCCATGGAGTTTCTACCGCAGCAAAACCGCGTCACCGCAGGCGACAAGCTGAAAAAGCAGCTGCGGGCCGAGGGCAAGCACGTCATCGTCATTGGTGGCGGCGACACCGGCAGCGACTGTGTGGGCACCAGCAACCGCCACGGCGCCGCTTCGGTCACCCAGTTTGAAGTGATGCCCCAGCCCCCTGAACACGAGAACAAGCCCCTGGTGTGGCCCTACTGGCCCCTCAAACTGCGCACCAGCACCAGCCACGAGGAAGGCGCCGTGCGCGAGTTCGCCATTGCCACCAAGGAATTTATCGGCAAGGGCGGCAAGGTCACAGGTGTCAAAACCGTGCGCCTGGAAATGCGTGACGGTCAGTTGCAAGAGATTGAGGGCAGCGAGACCGTGTACAGGGCCGACCTCGTGCTGCTGGCCATGGGCTTTGTCAGCCCTGTGGGCAGCGTCATGGAGGCCTTTGGGGTGGACAGGGACGCGCGTGGCAACGCCCACGCCGGCACCGATGAAGCTGGGGGGTACGTGACCAACGTGCCGGGCGTGTACGCCGCTGGCGACATGCGCCGGGGCCAGAGCCTGGTGGTGTGGGCCATCCGCGAGGGGCGGCAGGCCGCACGGGCCATTGACGAGGCCCTGATGGGGTCGAGCGTGCTGCCCCGGTAAGGCCCTCAGGGCCTGGTGCGGCCCATCCTCAGCGCGGTTGTAGTGGTCTGCCGCCGCCCCGATGGATCTCCCCAGATGTGTCTGCACCGTACAGACAGTGGGGCCAGGGGGGGTGCTAGCCTCAACCCTGGCCCGCTGTTCGGGCGGGCCGCTTCCTTCGGGGCAGGGTGTGAATCCCTACCGGCGGTGATGGCGCGGGCGCTGCACAGGCCCCGGGCCTCAGCCCGCGAAGCCTGCGCAAACTGCACCACGCGCAGGCCCGACCCGGTGTGAGTCTGGGGCCGACGGTGTCATGGCGAAGAGAGACGCGCAGGGCGCGGCAGGAAAGGTCTGGGGCCGCCCCCAGACCTGAGGCCACGGCCAGCGCCGCCGCCTCCCGCCATCCAGTCCGGATGAGAGAAGGAGGACCGCTGCACCCGCCGACCCCGGCGGGCAGCGACAACGTATGGTGAATGAACATGCTCCGCCCCCCGGGCTGGAGACGCCCTTGCCGCATGACATGCGGTTCATGGCCCTGGCGCTGGCCCAGGCGGCCAGAGGTCTGGGCCGCACCGCCCCCAATCCGCCGGTGGGCTGTGTGCTGGTGCGGGAAGGTGAGGTGGTGGGCAGCGGCTTCCACCCGGCAGCAGGCGAGCCCCACGCCGAGGTGTTTGCTCTGCGCGAAGCGGGGGAGGCCGCGCGAGGGGCCACCGCGTATGTGACGCTGGAGCCGTGCCGCCACCACGGCCGCACCCCGCCCTGTATGGACGCCCTGATTGCCGCTGGGGTACGCCGCGTGGTGGTGGCTGCCCTGGACCCCAACCCGCAGGTGGCCGGGCAGGGCGTGGCCGGGCTGCGCGCCGCTGGCCTGGAGGTCGTGGTGGGCGTGCGGGAAACCGGGGCCCTGCGCCAGCAGGCGGGGTTCCGCTCGCTGATCACCCGGGGCCGCCCCTGGGTGGTTGCCAAATACGCCATGACCCTGGACGGCAAGGTGGCCGCGCCGGGCGAGGGGGGCGGCGCGGTCAGCAGCGGGGCTGCCCGTGAGCGTGTCATGGCCTGGCGCAACGAACTGGACGCCATTGCGGTGGGCAGCGGCACCGTGGCCCTGGATAACCCGGCCATGACCACACGGGGCGTGCCGGGAGGCCGCGACCCCCGCCCCGTGGTGTTTGACCGGCAAGCCAGATCGGACGTTCAGGCGCGGTTGTGGCGGCAAGGCGCTGTGCTGGTGACTACCCCGGACGCGAACGCCAGCGCCCATGAGGCCGCGGGCGTCACGGTGCTGCGGGCAGAGACACTGCCTGACGCGCTCACCGCTCTGGGCAGCCTGGGCGTCTCCAGCCTGCTGCTGGAAGGCGGCCCGACCCTGTTGTCGGCCTTTCTGGAGGACGGTCTGGTGGACGAGGTGCGCGCCTTCATCGCCCCCAAGCTGCTGGGTGCGGGCCTCTCGCCCCTGATGGCCCCAGCCCGGCCTATGCCCGCCGCCCAGCCGCTGCGCGACGTGACGGTGGAAGCGCTGGGCCCGGATGTGCTGGTCACGGGTCTGCTGAGCGAGATTCCCCGGCTGTAGCTCTCTCTCCTCTCCGGTGAGGAGAGGTGCTGCAGGACAGCAGGCACAGAGCCCTGCTGTCCTGCCGAGGTCAACCATGTTTACCGGCATTATTGAACAGGTGGGGCGCATTGCCCGCACCGAAGACCACAGCGGCCACCTGACCGTCACCATCCAGCCTGCCCGGATGTGGCCTGAGCTGCACCTGGGCGAGAGCATCGCCGTGGGCGGTGCCTGTCTGACCGTCACGAGCTGGGACGCGGCGGGCTTTACCGTGGACCTCAGCCGCGAAACGCTGGCGAAAACGGCGCCGCACTGGGGGGAGGGCGCCCACGTGAACCTGGAACGCGCCATGACTGCTGGGGCGCGCTTTGGCGGCCACATCGTCAGCGGGCATGTAGACGGCGTGGCCGAGGTGCGGCGCGTGGACGCCCAGCCCGGCGCCTACACCATGACCCTGCGCGCGCCGCCCCACCTCGCCCGCTATCTGGTGCCCAAGGGCAGCGTGACTGCTGACGGCGTGAGCCTCACCGTGGTGGACGTGGGTGGCCCAGCCGGCAGCCGCGCCGACCTGCGCGCTGACGAATTCACCCTCTGGCTGGTGCCCCACACGCTGGAGGTCACCACCCTCCATACCTGGACGCCCGGCACGCGGGTCAATCTCGAAGCCGACCAGCTGGCGAAGTATGTGGAGCGGCTGCTCGCCTTCGGCGGGTCAAAAGGTCAAAGGGCCGGAGGGTCTAAGAAAGACCCCCTTAGACCCTTAGACTCCTCAACCCTTGACGGGGCGCAGCCATGACCCTTGCCCTCATTCCCGAACTGCTGGCCGAGCTGCGCGCCGGGCGCCCCGTGATTCTGGTGGACGACGAGGGCCGCGAGAACGAGGGCGACCTGCTGATGCCCGCCGCCACTGCCACGCCCGAATGGATCAACTTCATGGCCCGCGAGGGCCGGGGGCTGATCTGCGTAACCCTTCCCCCGGACCGGGCCCGCGCTCTAGAGCTGACGCCCATGGTGGGCAGCAGCACCGACCCCAACGGCACGGCGTTTACCGTCAGCGTGGACCACGTCAGCAATTCCACCGGCATCAGCGCCTATGACCGCGCCGCGACGGTGGCGGCCCTGCTGGATGAGGGCGCGCAGCCCGCCGATTTTCGCCGCCCAGGGCACATCTTTCCCCTGGTGGCCCGCCCCGGTGGGGTGCTGCGCCGCGCCGGGCACACCGAGGCGGGCTGTGACCTGGCGCGCCTGGCCGGGTTTCCTCCGCTGGGCGTCATCTGCGAGATCATGGGCGACGACGGCGAGATGAGCCGCCTGCCCGACCTGCTGACTTACGGCCAGAAACACGGCCTGAAGGTGGGCAGCATTGAGGCGCTGATCGCCTACCGTCTGGAACACGACCCGTTTATGCGTCTGGTGGCCGAGGCGAGGTTGCCCACCGCGTACGGCGAGTTTCGTCTGGTGGGCTTCGAGGATTCGCTCAGCGGTGCCGAGCACGTGGCCCTGGTGATGGGCGAGGTCGGCCCGGCGCCGCTGCTTGTCCGGGTGCACAGCGAATGCCTGACTGGCGACGGCTTTCACTCGCTGCGCTGCGACTGCGGCCCGCAGCGCGACGCTGCCATGCGGGCCATCGCCCAGGAAGGCCGGGGCGTGCTGGTGTACCTGCGCCAGGAGGGCCGGGGCATTGGCCTGCTGAACAAGATTCGTGCCTACGGGCTGCAGGACGGCGGCGCCGACACCGTGGAAGCCAACCTGCAACTGGGTTTTCCCGCCGACGCCCGTGACTTTGGGATTGGCGCCCAGATGCTGCACCTGCTGGGCGCCCGGCAGCTGCGGGTTCTGACCAACAACCCCCGCAAGCTGCATGCCCTGGGCGGCTTTGGCCTGAACGTTGTGGAGCGCGTGCCCCTGCATGTGGGCCAGAGCGTGCACAACACGGCGTATTTGCAGACCAAACGGGCGAAGCTGGGGCATCTGGCGGCCGATGGCGAATGGCAGATGGCCGATGGCGCAGAGCAGATGGCAAATGGCTGAACGACAGCCGTGACTGTCTGCCTTTCCCACAACCTACATCCCACTTCCCACCACCCCCTCCGAAGGAGCCTTATGAACCGAATTGAAGCCACCCTCCTCGCCACCGACCTGAAATTCGCCGTTGTCAGCACCCGCTGGAACCACCTGATTGTGGACCGGCTGGTGGAAGGCGCTGAACTGGCCTTTGTGCAGCACGGCGGCAAGACTGAGCATCTGGACCATTACCTCGCCCCCGGCAGTTACGAGGTGCCCCTGGTGGCCCGCAAGCTGGCGCAATCCGGCAAATACGACGCAGTGGTCTGCCTTGGCGCCGTCATCAGGGGCGACACCGACCACTACGACTTCGTGGCGGGCGGCGCGGCCAGCGGCATTCTGAACACCAGCCTGGACACGGGCGTGCCGGTGGCTTTTGGCGTGCTGACCACCGACACGGTGGAGCAGGCCCTCAACCGCGCCGGCATCAAGGCCGGCAACAAGGGCGCCGAGGCCGTGCTGGCCATGATTGAGACGGTGAATCTGCTGCGGCAGATAGGGTAAAGGGTCGGGGCGGCTGCGCCGCTGTCAAGAGGTCGAGGCGTCGAGCAGGGCGGCGCCCCGGCCTCTTGTTTGTGGGGCCGCTTGATTGGCTGCTGAATGGGATTCCTCACCCAGGAGCAAAGTCTGTGGCCTCGACTTCCCGACCTCTAGACTTCTCGACCCACGCCCCTGCACCCCCGTCCCGCAATCCCGCCCGGCGTTACACCTCGCGACCCAGTGCCCTGGTATGCTGCTGTGCTTGGTGCGGGGCCGGAGAAAGAGTCGCACCGCCAACTTGAAAGTGGGGTGAATGAATTTTGACGGCAGCACAGCAGATGCAGGAGCAGCTTTTTCCTGCGCCGATTAAAAGTGTAGAGAAGGGCAGCGCCGCCGAGCGCGCGGGTGTGCGGCCCGGTGACGTGCTGTTGCGGGTCAATGGTCAGGCCGTGACCGATGTGCTGGCCTACCGCCACCTGCTCTCGCAGGGCGCAGCCACGCTGGAAATCGCCCGGCCCAAAGAGGCCCCGCGCGTCATGACTGGCGTGCCCGGCACGGCCCAGGACCACCACCGCCTGATGCTGCCCACGCCCCCCAGTCTGGACGACACCTTTACCTTCACGGTGGAGTGGGAAGACCCGGGCCTGGACTTTGAAGAGGTGCTGTTTGACGGCATTAAGAAGTGCGCCAACAAGTGCGACTTCTGCTACGTGCACCAGATGCCGCGCGGCTTTCGCAAGAGCCTGTACATCATGGACGACGATTACCGGCTATCGTTCCTGTACGGCTCGTTCGTCACGCTGACCAACCTGACCGAAGGCGACATTAACCGCATTCTGGACGAGAACCTCTCGCCGCTGTACGTGTCGGTGCACACGGCGAACCAGGACCTGCGCCAGGACCTGATGAAGTGGTGGAAGCTGAAGGTGAAAGACCCCCAGGCGGTACAGATTCGCGGCATGATCGAGCGCCTGGAAAGCATTGATCTGTACACCCAGATTGTGCTGGTGCCCGGGCGCAACGACCGCGAGCATCTGGACGACACCGTGGAATACCTGAGCAGCCGCCCCAACGTGATCAGCGCGGCGGTGGTGCCCATTGGCCTGACCGGGCACCGCACCAATCTGCCGGATGTGCGCACCTTCTCGCGCGAGGAAGCGCAGGACACCCTGGCGCGGCTGAACGTGTGGCGGCGGCAGTTCCTGCAGGAGCGCGGCACCCGCTTCGTCTTTCCCAGCGACGAACTGTACCTGCTGGCCGGGGAAAGTCTGCCCACCGAAGAAGAGTACGAGGGCTTTCCCATGCTGGAAAACGGCGTGGGCATGATCCGCGACTTCCTGACCGAGGGCCTGCCCGAACTGCCCGCCGCGCTGCCGCAGCCCACGCGGGTCATTCTGGGCACTGGCACCCTGTTTGCCGAGTCGCTGGACCGCGCCGTCGAGCCGCTGCGCGCCATTGGGGGCCTGATGCTGGAGGTGCGCGCCGTGGAAAACAAGACTTTCGGCAAGGTCACCACGGTGGCGGGCCTGCTGACCGGGCGCTGCTTCCGGCACGCCGTCAAACCGGGCGAGGCTGACCTGCTGATCGTGCCGCCCACCACGCTGCGCTACGGCACCGAACTGATGCTGGACGACGTAAGCCTGGGTGAACTGCGCGCCGAGCTGAAAATGGACGTTCGGGCGGGCGGCGCCACCCTGGGCGAACTGGCCCGCGTCATCCTGCAAGGTGCCCAGAGCAGTGGCCACCAGTGGGGCATGAGCGCCCACGCCGTCAAGGACACGGCGCAGGCGTAAGCAGCCAGCCTCACGGCGGCGGGGCGCAGAGAGGACTTGCCTCCTCCCTGCGCCCCGCCGCCTATTGCCCGCCCCATGCCACACTGCGGCCATGCTGAGCGGCTTTCAGAAATTCATTCTTCGGGGCAATGTGGTGGATCTGGCGGTCGGTGTGGTCATCGGCGCGGCGTTTACGGGTGTGGTCACCGCCTTTTCGGGCAGCTTCATCAACCCGCTGATCAAGGCCATCACGGGCGGCGGCCCGAAGGTCGGGGGCACCTTTACGCTGAATGGAGCGGTGTTCGACTACGGCGCCTTTCTGACGGCCGTGCTGAACCTGCTGATCGTGGCGGCCGTGCTGTACTTTCTGGTGGTCACGCCGCTTAACCGCCTGACCGAGCGCTTCAAGCGGGAAGAAAAGCCCGCCGTGGCCGAGCCCAGCAACGAGGAAAAGCTGCTGGCCGAGATCCGGGACGCCCTAAAAAACCGCCCGTTGTAGGGCCGCCTTCAGTTGGGGCCGCGCGCGCCCCGCTATCTTGCAGGCCATGAACCGCAGCGCCATTTACGCCCGCAATTTTGAAAGCCACCGCGCCGCCCTGCTGGACCTGTATGGCCAGTTGCCCGAAGATCAGGGCCACTTTGCGGCCTGGGACGGCGGCCTGAGCTTCATTGGGCAGGCCGACCACCTGTCGGGCAGCGCGGGCCGCCTGCTGAGCATGATTCAGGGTCAGGCGCCGGGCGCCCTGCCCGAGGCCAGCCAGAGCCTGACCGAGGCCCGCGAGCGCCTGCAGCAGAGCATGGACGCCGCCAGCCAGGCCATGAGCGCCATGTCGGACGAAGACCTGTCGCGCCGCGTGCCCGCCTTCGGTGGCCGTGAAATGCCCGTGGCCGCGCTGCTGGACGCCATCATTGCCCACGAAGCCCACCACAAGGGCCAGGTGTGGGTCATGGCGCGCATGGTGGGCGTCAAGCCGCCGATGTTCGTGCGGATGGGCTAAAAGAGGCAGATGGCACATGGCCGGTGGCTCAGGGATGACCCGGGCCACCGGCATGTTCTGGATGAGCCTACAGCCGGGCGCGGACGCGAATCTGGCGGACCCAGACCACCGCGCCGAAGGTGTCCTCGCGGCTCAGGAGGCGCACCCCGATGTACAGTTTTCGGCTGCGAATGGCCTCGTCCAGCGCGGCGCCTTCCAGGTGAATGGGCGTCGCCGTGCCCCGTTTGAGGGCCACCTCGGTCAGCTGCTGACCACCAGCGGGGCCACTACACCGCAGGGCGCTGCCCAGGTCGCCCGGGTTGTCGGCTGGGGGCGCCACCGTAGGGCAATCTGGCCGCGTGGGCGAGGCAAAAATCTGCACCCTGGCCTCGGGAATGGGGCCGCTGGGCACCAACACGGCGTCCATCGTGACGCGCTGATACTTCGCTGGCGGCAGGGTCAGGTAATCCAGCTGATTGGTGTCCATGTAAGCCACCTCATGCGGCTGCAAGTTGGGCACCGTGTTCACAAAGTAGAAGTCCCGCCCCTCTACCTCGGGCAGCGGAACCAGACCACAGGCGCCCAGCAGCGGGCAAAGCAGAAGCGGCAGAAGTCGGCGCACGCCTCAGCGTACCGGGATTGGGGGCCAAGCGAGACCACAGATGCGGCCAGAAGGCGAATGGCCCGGTCTCCCGAGCCATCTGCTAGAGGCCATCCGCCATCTGCCTCAGTTCACCAGTTTCGTCTTGTTCGTCACGAAATCCATCAGCACGTACTGGCCAATGTTCTGCGGCGTGGTGAAGTACGCCTTGCCCCGCGTCATCTCGCTGACACGGCGCACAAAGCCCACCAATTCCGGGTCGCGGGCCAGCATGAAGGTGTTGACCTGAATGCCGCTGCGGCGGCAGTTGGCGACCTCTCGCAGGGTAGCGCCCAGCACGTAGGGGTCCAGGCCATAGGCGTTTTTATAGATGCGCCCGTCCGGCAGCGTGAGGGCCGAGGGCTTGCCGTCGGTGATCATCACGATCTGCTTCATATCCTTGTTCTCGCGCTTCAAGAGCTGCTGGGCCAGCCGCAGGCCGCCCGCCGTGTTCGTGTGGTACGGGCCAATCTGGGCCTGCGCCAGTTTGCCCACCGGCACTTCCTCGGCCGAGTCGTGAAACAGCACGAACTTCACGGTGTCGCCGGGGTACTGGGTGCGGATCAGGTGGGCCAGCGCCAGGGCCACCTGCTTGGCGGGGGTAAAGCGGTCCTCGCCGTACAGGATCATGGAGTGAGAGCAGTCGAGCAGCACAATCGTCGCTGCGGACGAGTTGTACTCCGCCTGCCGGATCACGAGGTCGGATTCTTCCAGGTTGTCAAAGCCCTTGGAAATCACGTTGCCCAGCGTGGCGGTGGTGTCGAGGTTCATGGTGTCCCCGAACTCGTAGTTCTTCAGCTCGCCGGTCATTTCCACGCCGCTGGCGTACTCGCGGGTGTCGTGGGCGCCCGCGCTGGACCGGCCCAGCCCCCCCATCAGGTCGCGCAGGCTCTTATAGCCCAGAAAGTCAATGCTCTTGTCGGTCAGCTGAAAGGTGGCCTCGCCGGGGTCGCCCTGGCCGCCGCCCTCTCCATCTTCAAATTCCCTGCGGATAAAGCCGTCCTGCTGAAGGCGCTCCATCAGGCGCTGAATCTGCTGGCCCAGCGCCGTTTCATGGATGTCGTCGGCCTGCATGGCTTCTAGCAGCTGCTCTTCGGGAATCATGTTGCGTTCGGCCAGGGCTTCCAGAATGGCGTCGAACAGGTCGTCCATGCTGGGGCGCGCGTTGGGATCGGGGTCGTAAGGGTCGTTCATGCCCTGGCCCAGCAGCGCTTCCTGAATCATCTGCATCAGCTCGCTGGAGTCCAGCTGATCCAGTTCGCCCTCAAATTTGCTGTACCGCGTGACGCGCGCCATAGATGGTCCTCCGTGGTTTCCCAGCATGGCGCCTTTGCGGGCGGAGGTTTGTAAGGGGCCGGGCGTTTGGGGCGGCGGCTCTCCCCTCACCCCTTGCAGCGCAAAACCCCCTCCTGCGAAGGGGAGAGGGTCAACAAAAGCGGCAGCGCTGAGCTTCAGTTCCAGGCGCAGTGGACGTGGTTGTTGTGCCCGCCACTGGAATCGTTGTAGGCGTTAAACGTCTGACTGGGGTCACTGCCCGCTGCAATACACGCGTTGCGCGCGGCGGTGTGGGCGCTGTTGGGGGTACTCAGGCTGGTGCCGTTCCAGATGCCAATGTCAATCGCCAGCCCCGCGTAATGGTCCGAATTGGTGGAGTGCCGGCCGCCCGCCACCGAGGTGATAAAAAACGAGTTCCCGGCGTTGGCCATGCTCAGCACGCCTTCCAGCATGGAGCGCTTCAGGGCCACCTGCAGGCCGCAGTTCACATTGCTGTTACACCCGCGCGTGACCAGGCGACCGGCGGCGGCGTCGGTCATGTTCTGCCGGGGACTGCCGTTTGTCGTGGAACTGCTGGTGCCCAGGGTGATGCGGCTGCTGTTCAGAATCTGGCTGGCCAGACTGGCGGTCGTGCCACTGGGCGCCGTGCTGGCTCCCGTGACCAGTTCCTGCCAGGTATTCAGTCCCACGATGCCGTCCACGGTCAGTCCACGCTTGGTCTGAAAATCGCGCACGGCGGTGTTGGTGGCCGGGCCAAACGCGCCGTCCACCGTCACGCTGCTGTACCCGTAGCCACTGCGCAGCTGGTCCTGCAGCGCCCGCACGGCGTTGTTGTTGTCGCCCTGGCGGACCGTTTTAATCAGGGCCTCCCAGGTGTTGCCGCCCACGATGCCGTCCACGCTCAGGCCCCGGGCCGCCTGGAAATTGCGCACGGCCGTGTTCGTGCCGCTGCCAAAAATGCCGTCCACATCCACAGTCTGGCCCGCTTCGCGCAGCAGGTACTGCAGGGTGGTTACGTCGCGCCCGCTGTCGCCCTGGCGCAGGTTCTGCCAGGTCAGGGTGGCGGCGTGGGCAGGGGAGACGGTGGCCACAAGGGCAATGGTGGTGGTACTCAGCAAGGCGTAACGCATGAAGCTCTCCTTTCCGCAGCGCAGAGGGGCCTGCGGGCCGGACGCCCGGAGGAAGGGCGACCCGGCGAGGACGAGGGGGAAAGATTTCGCCAACGCCGGGCATTGTGCCCAGAGAGCACCCCACCCCTCAAGGAGAAAGCTCTCAGGTTGGGCCGCCAACATGAAGGCAGGCCCCCGCGCGCTCAGAAACGCGGGCGGGGATTGGAGGGCTCTGTGGACGTGACCGGCGCGCGGACGGCGCCGGTCAGCTTCAGCTACCAGATGACGAGAGGCTCAACGGGCGGTCATCAGCGACGTCAGGCTTAGCGGTTCTCGACCCTGATCGTCCTTTCCTGCTCGAAGGCGACATTGACGCGCGCTTTGTCGCTCACGATGCTCAGCTGAAGGGTCATGCGCGTGGTGTCCTGGCTGGCGCCGGGCAGGCCGTCTGGGCGAACCGAGTGCGTGCCATTGGTGGTGGCGTTCAGGAGGGCGGCGCTCATGGGAAGTGGCTCGCCCAGTTCAAAGCGCCAGTCGCTGAACACGCTCTGGGTCTGAAACTGATGGAATCCGGCAGCGTTCTGCCCGGTGTATACGGTGCGGCTGACGATCTTCATGGGACTGGCCCTGAGCAGCGCTTCCTCGCCCAGCACTGGCCCAAACATCGACGCCAGAAGATCCTGTGTGGGCATCTCCATGGTCTCTTCCTCGACCTGTCCGGGGACCAGGGCCTGACCAGTGCTCGCCACTGAACTGCCATTCTGGGCCGCCATACGCTGCAAGTCCTCAAGGTTCATCCGGCTAAAGATCTCGTTCAGGAGGGCGTCATCGCTGGTAAACTTGAGCCCTTCGCTCTGGCCGTCCGGGGTCAGGCTCTGCGTGATGCGGAAGCTGATGGGCTCTTTTTGCCCCGGTATGTTCTGAAGAAAGGTCTGCAACAGCCCCACGCGTCCGTCAGCACTCCGGCTGGTCACGCGCGTAAAGAGCTTGCCGGTCTCCTGCGTGTTCCGACCGGACAGCGCCTTCGAGAAGGTCTGCCGTGTCTGCTCCACCTCCTGCGCGCTCAGGCGCTGGCCGGGCAGGGCCTCAACCTTGATCTCCTTGAGCGTCATGCGGGTGCTGATCGTCAGGCGCTGTTCCACGGTGGTGCCCACCGGGGCCGTGATCAGCAGCGTGGGCGTGGCGGCAGCGGGGCCCGCCGGCGCTGGGACAGTTGGGACCGTGCTCTGGGCGGCGGCCGGCGTGGCCAGCAGGAGGGCAGACAACAGAAGGGCGCGCATACGTTCACCCTACGCGCTCTGGCCGGGGCGGGCGACTGCACTTACCGCCCGGCGCACTGGCCCCCAGGTGCGGCACAATAGGCACCATGACTGATCGCCCTTCTCCCGAGCGTCCCGACGCCCGCCTTGTGCGCCTGCACGCCGAACGCGGCGACCCCCACGCCCGCCTTGCCGGGGCGCTGGCCGACCTGGAAGGGGCCGGCTGGGGCGTGCTGCTGGAAGGGCCGCGCGCCCTGGCCGCGCAACTGGCCGCCGCCGTGGGGCGCGGCACCCTGCGCGCCGACCCCCGCCTGCGCCTGGACCGTGACGCCCTGGCCGGGGCCGGGCTGGCCGCCGCCGCCCTGGAGGCCGACTGGCGCGGCGCGCAGGCCGTGTGGCTGTTAGAGCCGGGCCCAGAGGACCTGGAGCGTGCCCGCCGGGCCGGGGTGCCGGTGATCGTGGACGCCACACTGGCCCCGGGCAGCGAGTGGTTCTCGCGCGGGGCCGCGTACGTGACCTACCGCGACAGCGTGACCCTCACCGGCCACGGCGACGCGCCCCTGTGCGCCCTGTTTGGTGCGGGTGAGGTCCGGGCCCCCGTGGGCGCGCCCCCCAGCGACCTGAACGTGGCGCTGGCCCTGCGTGACGTGGCCACCCTGCCCCTGCGTCTGGCCCGCGCGGCCCGCACGGCCTCGGCGCTGGCCGAGCGCCTGGGCGGCGCCGCGCAGACGGCTGGCCCCACGGCCCTGCTGCTGGCCCCGGACGCCGTGGCCGACACGAACGCGCCCCTGGGCGGGGTCCTGCTGGCCGCGCGCAGTGTCTCGGGCGGGGTGCTGCTGACCCCGGGCCTGGAAGACCTGGGCCGCGCCCTGGCCCTGCTGCGCCCCGAGGGTCGCCAGGAGGGCCAGGAAGACCGCGCGCAGGGGCGCGAGCCGGCGCGCCATGGCGAGCGCCCCGAAGCCCAGAGCGCGGAGCGCCGGGACTTCCGGGGTGGGCGGCGCGGCGGCCAGGACCGGGGCCGGGACTTGCGCCGGGGCGACCGGGACCGTCCGGACCGGGTGGAGGGCGAGCGCCCAGACCGTTCCCAGCCAGACCGCCCGGCGCCAGACCGGGCCCTGTCAGACCGGCCCGGACCAGACCGCGAGCCTCCCCAGCGCGTGACCTTTGAAGCGCCGGTCCCCAACCTCACGCTGACCCCGCTGCCCACCCCACCTGCACAGGAGGTGACAGAAGAGGTGTGGGAACCGGAAATCGTGTTCAGCGACTCGCCCGCCCCGGCCCACGCGCCGCTGCCCATCCCGGTGAGCGGCGGCCCCGACGCCCCCGAGCAGCCTGCTGGCCTGCCCGACGTGCATCATCTGGATGAGGGGGGCCAGGACCCGGCCCTGGGCGAGGCGCAGCAGGACACAGCGCCGGCAGCCAGCCACGCGCCGCCAGCCCGCGCCGACGAGCGCCCCGCCGCCCCCGCACCCCAGCCAGCGCCGGCCGCTGAACCGGCCCCCGTGATGCTGCCGCCCGACCTGCCCGGCGGCAAGGAAGACCCGGCCGCTGGCCTGACCGACGAGCAGGCCGCCGTGTACGCCCGCCTGCGCGAGTGGCGCAATGCCGAGGCCAAGCGCCAGGAGATCAGCCGCTTTATCGTTGCCAGCAACGCCACCCTGGCCGAGATCGCCCGCCGCGTGCCCTACACCGAGGCCGACCTGCGGGCGGTGCGCGGCATGGGCCCCGAGCGGCTGCGCAAGTACGGCCAGAAGATTCTGGAGGTGGTGCGGGGCTAGCCCAGGTCGAAGGAAAGCAGGGACAGCGGCGCTGAGAGAATGTCTCAGCGCCGCCTCTCTGTCTGCACGGCCCGGAGTTGAGGAACTCGCTGCCAAGCCCCCGATCAACCGAGCGGGCGGGGCCAGCGGCGCCACAGCGCGAGTGGCGAACACAGTGCCTCGCCCCGGGAATGGACACATTGCTGCGCCCTTCTGAACCGTTGGCCTGGGGGAGGGGCGAGGGACTTAGGCGAGTTCCGAACAATGCCCTACCCCATGACGGAATGTTTCCGACCGGAGGGACGCGCAGCGCTGCGGAGCAGAGCAGGAACAGAGACGGATGTCCGGGCATCGGACCGCCCCCAGCCGAAGGCGGGGAACAGCCCCCTTCTTCCCGGATGTTCCGGACATGGACGGCCGTCCGTATTAAGTACGTTGCACCTCACGTTACGACTTTGCAGGAGAGCACCGCAAAGTCTCCACTCCCGGTGCAACGTACTTTTTTCGATACTCGCTCCGCTCGGTTGATCTAAAGATCAACAGCGAGCTACTTAGCCCTCGTGCGGGCCGTAGCGGTGGTCCCCGGGCAGCGGGCCTTCCTCGTGGGCGGCCTGGGCAATGCGGCGGGCCAGGGGAAAGTCCACGGCGGCGTACCACGCCTGCTCCAGTGCGCCGTTCCCGCCCGGCTGCGCGCGGTACACGCACAGGGCGGGGCCATACGAGCACGCACCCAGACAGCCACTCTCGGTCAGGCGCAGGCTGCCGCCCTTCTTGTAATAGGCCAGGGCGCTCTGTTCCAGGTGGTTCCACAGGGCGCGCTGCAGCAGCCCCGAGCCGCGCGCCTGACAGTTGGGCCCCTGGCAGACCAGCAGGTGGGCGCGGGTGGCAAAGAATTTGGGGGTCATCTACAGGCCCTCCTCGGGAATCACGATCAGGCGGTCATGGTCGCGCAGCACCCGGGTCCACACGCCGTAAGCCGCGTGCAGGTGTTCGGGGGTCAGCACCGCCCCGGGCGGGCCACTGGCCAGCACCTGCCCCTGGGCCAGCAGCACCAGATGGTCGGCCCGCGCGGCCAGATTCAGGTCATGCAGCACGGCCACAGCCCCCAGGCCGCCCGCCACCTCACAGCGCAGGTAGCGCATGACCTCCAGCGCGTAGGCCAGGTCCAGGTGGTTGGTGGGTTCGTCCAGCAGCAGAAAGCGCGGCTGCGCCGCCAGCGCGCGGGCCAGCGCCACCCGCTGCCGCTCGCCGCCCGACAGTTCGCCCAGGCGCCGAGCGGCAAAGCGGGCGGTGTCGGTGCGCGCCAGGGCCCCCTCCACCGCCGCCTCATCTTCCGGGCGCCAGGGGTCACGGGGCAGCAGGCCAAAGCGCCACGTGCCCGCGCCGCGCCCCAGGGCCACCACGTCGCGCACGGTGGTCCCCAGGGGCAACTCTTCTCCCTGGGCCAGGTAGGCCAGCAGCCGGGAGCGCTGCGCGCGGCTCCAGGCCCCCAGCGCCCGGCCCAGCAGCCGCACCTCGCCGCGTTCGGGGCGCGACAGGCCCAGGCAGGCGCGCAGCAGGGTGCTTTTGCCCGCGCCGTTGGGGCCAATGACAGCCGAGAGCGCGCCCGCCGGAAACTGCACGCTCACCCCCCGCACCGCCGGAAACGTCCCGGCTTGCACGTGCAGGTCCAGGGTTTCCAGGCCCGGCCCCGGGTGCACAGCGGCCTCAGTCACGGGTGCGCCTCAGCAGCCACAGGAAAAAGGGCCCGCCCAGCAGCGTGGTGACAATGCCCACCTGCGACAGCGGCGTGGTGCGCGCCAGCAGGTCGGCCAGCACCACCAGGGTACCGCCCAGCAGCGCCGACAGGGGCAGCAGCGTGCGGTGCCCCGCCCCAAACGCCAGCCGCACCACGTGCGGCACCAGCAGCCCCACGAACCCGATGATCCCCACGTAGGCCACCGCCCCCGCCGTGGCGACACTGGCGGCCCCGATCACCAGCAAGCGCAGCCGCTCCACCGGGACCCCCAGGCTGCGGGCAGTCAGCTCGCCCAGTTGCAGGGTGTCCAGCGCGCGGGCCAGCAGCAGCAGTGCGCCCGCGCCCACAAACACGTACGGCAGCACGGCCGCCACCTCGCGCCAGCCACTGAAGCCCAGGTCACCCAGGGTGTAGGCCAGCACCTCGCGCGCGCGGTCCTCGCCGCGCAGCAGCAGCGCTGTGGACAGGGCGCTGAGCACGCTGCCCACCACCACGCCCGCCAGCACCAGCCGGGTGGGCGGCAGGCGGCGGCCCTCGCGCGCCAGCAGCAGCGTGACGCTCACGGCGGCCAGGGCGCCCAGCAGCGCCGCTGCCGGAATCAGGGGGCGGGGCCCGCCGCCCACGATCATGGCGGTGGCGCCCAGCGCGCCGCCACTGGCCACGCCCAGCAGGTAGGGGTCGGCCAGTGGGTTGCGAAACACGCCCTGAAAGGCCCCGCCGCACACCCCCAGCCCCGCGCCCACCAGCAGCCCCATCACCACGCGCGGCAGCCGGATCTGCCACACGATCACGTCGTTGCCCGCCAGTTCCTGACCCGCCAGGCCCCGCCACAGCGCGCCCAGCACCTCGGCAGGCGGCACGGTCACGCTGCCCAGGCCCGTGCCCAGCACCACGGCGGCCAGCAGCAGCAGAGCCAGCCCCGCCACCTGAAGCGGCAGGGCCAGCTGGGGCCGGGGCGCAGCGGGGGCCACGGCCTTACTTGAAGAGTTCAGGGTGAATAAGCTTGGCCAGCCCGCGCAGGGCCTGGGGCAGGCGGGGCCCGGGGCGGCCCAGCAGGGTGTTCAGTTCCTGGGGTATGTCCATCACCTTGCCGGTTTTCAGGGCCGTGATGGTGTTCCAGCCGGGGCGTGCAGCCACGGTTCCCGCGTCCACGCCCAGAATCAGCTGCGGGTTCTGCTTCACGATAAATTCGGGGTCCACCTTGGGAAAGTCGCCCATGGAAGCCGGAATGATGTTGCGCGCGCCCGCCTTGGTGAGCAGCGTGCCCATGAAGGAATTGGGGCCAATCGAGTACGGCGTGGGGTCGATCTCGTAGTAGGCGGTGGGCTTTTTCACGGCCGTCTTGGTCAGAATCTCGACCTTAGCAATCTCGCGCTTCATGGATGTTACCAGCGCCTTCGCCTGGGCCTCGCGGTTGACGATCTTGCCCAGGATCAGGGTCTTGCTGAACACCTCGTCGTAGGTTTCGGGGTTGACTGCCAGCACCGTGATGCCGGCCTGGGTCAGGGGCCCTTCCAGCTTGCCGTACTTGCTCACCAGCACGAGGTCGGGCTTGCGGGCCACGATGGCTTCCACGTTGGGGTTGTACAGCCCGCCCATCTTGGGCAGTGTGGTGACGTAAGCGGGGTAATCGCTGTAATCGTCCACCCCCACCAGGCGGTCACACACGCCCAGGGCACACAGCGTCTCGCTGGTGCTGGGCAGCATGCTCACAATGCGCCGGGGCTCGGCCTTCAGGGTCACCTTGCGGCCCAGGTCGTCGGTCAGGGTCAGGGGGTAGGTGGTCGCACCTGCGGTTACCGACAGGGCGGCGCACAGGGCAGTGGTCAGGGTCAGGGTACGGTTCATGGGCGTTCTCCTTGCCTGCCCCTCTGTCTCGGCGCCACAAAAACGCCGCCCCAGTTGGGGGGCGGAGGGGGGATCAAGCAGAGGCCGCGTGCGGGGCGTGGTCAGGCCCCGTCGGTCACGGCCATGCCCCCTTTCCGCGAGAGGTCAGGCCACACGCCCCGCACAGGGGCATGAACGGCGGAGGTGTTCGGTCTTGTCCCCTGGCCAGGAAGAGCTGTGCGGGGCTTACCGTTGCGCGACAGAACCGGACTCTCACCGGATTTCCCCCCGCAGCCGTCAGGGGGCAGTATAGCGCCCGCCCGGCAGTGGCGTGCCCGGGGACCCGGACAGGCGGGTCAGCACCTCGGCCAGTTCGCCGGTGACGGCCCTGATGCCGCCGCGCGGCGAGATGGGCTCGCCAAACTGAATGACCCAGGCCCGGCCCCGGCGGCTGATCCCGGCGGGCAGAATGGGCGCGCGGCCCTTGGCAGCAATGAGGGCCACGCCGCCCTGCATCTCGGCGCCGCCGCGCGTGCCCTGCGGAAAGATGCCCACGGTGCCGCCCGCCTTGAGCACCCGCAGGGCGGTGCGCACGGCGCCCAGATCGGTGCCGCTGCGGTCCACCGGAAACGACCCCCCGGCCCGGATGATGTCCCCAATGCCCGGCACGAACAGTTCCTTTTTGGCCATGAACTGCAGGAAGCGCCCCGGCGGCAGGGCCCGCGCCACCAGAAAGGGGTCCAGGGCGCTCACGTGGTTGGCCGCCACCACCAGGGGGCTGCCCGGGGGCGGCACATGCTCGCGCCCGTGGACCTCCAGGTGCATGCCGCTCAGGAGCACCGGCAGGTAGGTCACGTCCACCACAAAGCGGTACACCCTGGGGTTCACACCGGGTGCGGGGGGCTCGGTGGCCGGCGCGGGGGCCTGGGCCTGGGCAGCGCGCTCGGGGCGGGCGGCATCACTCATGCGGCCCAGGATACGCGCCTGCCAGGGCGGGTCAGGCGTCATCCTCGTCGTCTGCGGTCTCGTCCGGGTCCTCGTCGTCTGGACCATCAGTGTTCGGGCCATCCTCATCTGCGTCGCCCCAGTGCCCGGCCAGCACCGCGCGCACCGCCTCAATGCGCTCGCGGCAGCCGGCGTAGGCGGCGCGCGCCTCTTCCAGCAGCGGCAGCACGCGGTCCAGGTCGGCCTCGCCGCCCTCCAGTTCGGCCGCAATGCGCGACAGCCGGGCGTACGCCTCGCGGTAGGACAGGGCATCAGGCGGGCTCACGCGGGCCATGCTAGCGCTCCCCGGTAGGCTGAGGCCATGTCGCCCGTCACCCATTTCGATCTGACCGCGCTGCCCCCCGGCGCGCGCTACAAGCTGCTGACTGGGGTGGTGGTGCCGCGTCCCATTGCCTGGGTCTGCACCCTGGGCGAGGGCGGGCACGTGAATCTGGCGCCCTACTCCTTTTTTGGCCTGATGGGCTCGGACCCGCCCGTGGTGGCCTTTGCCCCCGGGGACCGCGCCGACGGGAGCCCCAAGGACACCGCCCGCAACATCGGGCCGGGCGGGGCCTTTACCGTCAATCTGGTGAGCTTTGACCTCGCGCCCCTGATGAACGCCACCGCCACCGACTTTCCCCACGGCCACAGCGAGCCTGGCGCGCTGGGCATTCCCCTGGAACCGGGCGTGCAGGTGCCCACGCCGCGCGTGGCGGCGGCCCCGGCGGCGCTGGAATGCCGCGAGGTGCAGACCCTGACCATTGGCCGCACCCGCATCATCCTGGGTGAGGTTCTGGGCGTGGTGTTGCGTACAGACGCGGTTCAGGATGAGGCGCGGCAGCATGTGGACACCGCCGCGCTGGATCTGGTGGGGCGACTGGGGGGCCGGGGCATGTACGCCCGCACACGCGACACCTTCTCGCTGGAGCGCGTCTCCTATGAGGCGTGGCAGGCCACCCAGGCAGGGGAGGGCTAGTGCAGCGTTCAATTAATACGAATGGCTTCGTAGTGGGGTTGGAGGGTTCGACGGGCGACTTGGGTTGAAAACTGCCAACTGAGTGTGGCCCCAGCACGTTCACGCGCTGCGACCCAAGCCTCG
>NZ_PYSV01000014.1 GCF_003028415.1 Deinococcus arcticus | reverse complement strand
CGAGGCTTGGGTCGCAGCGCGTGAACGTGCTGGGGCCACACTCAGTTGGCAGTTTTCAACCCAAGTCGCCCGTCGAACCCTCCAACCCCACTACGAAGCCATTCGTATTAATTGAACGCTGCACTAGGGCACCAGACAGTGGCGGTCCAGCAGGTTGTCCCTGGCTCGCCGCCGTCCCTGTGCGGTCAGTCAGTCCTTGCCCACGTAGATGCTCATGTTGCAGGGCCATTTCCTCCCTTGGCAGGTCCACTGATCTGCGCTTTGATGTGGAGCGGTAGGGCGTTCTGGTCCAACGTTCGACCGACCAATTACGCTGATCTGCAGGATCAGCACCCGAGCCTCGTTCGCATTGGGTCTGCCCGAATCCCACATACTTCGTGGTGCCTGGATGAGCGGACCTGAGTGTGAGGCCAGCCATCGTGGCGTGATCAGGCCGCCTCGTGCCCAATGAACACACCTGACTCATGTGAGACGCAGGGGTCAGCGAAGGGTGATGACATCCACCGCACGTCCACAAGAACCACCTGATCCTCCCCGCAAGTCCACTGTCATTTGAGAGGGTCAACGCGTGCCTCGCCCCCTCACCACTGTTGCTTCACGAGGAAGAACATGGCCGTTCGGTATTACGGAAGATGCACCCGGAGGCTGAAGCGCCAAGCGCCCGCGAACTCTGCACTCAACAGACACGACAGGCGGTAGGCGCCCCAGGCTATGGTGTGCGGCTTCGGCGTGGCGACTTCACACCTGTCATTGAGATCAAACAGTTTCTCTGCGGTGGGTGCTTTCCCCGTGAGCGTCCGGATGAGGAGCGTCGCCATCTGGGTGCCGTAGCTACTTGGATACAGCACGGTGTCCTGTGCACCGGCGACCCACTGCGCCGAGATGATCCGGTCGTTCTGCCTCAACACGCTGACCACCTGAGGCGGCGCGTACGGTTCTCTACCGCGTTCACCGTTGATGACATAGCGCCATTCGCTGAGGCCAGCGCCAAGCGCGTCTTTCCCCACCAGGCGGCAGGCATAAACCTTGCAGAAAGAGGAGTCAGCAAAAGAAGCCTTCGTGCCCAGCAGCGGCGTTGCTCCTGCCCAACCACACGCCAGGAGGAGGCTCAAGACCAGGGATCTCATGGCTGAAGCGTAGAGCGGATGAGGCGGAGTGACCGCCTCAGTTGCCTAAAGCGGAGTGAGCTCAGTGGCGCCATCTACCTGTTTGGCACTGCGAACTTGGTGGCGAGCGGCTGAACGAATGCGTTAGCCGCATACAGGACCCACCGAACAAACGACCTGCTGACCGTCGTCACAATGACTTCAGCTGATGGCTGAGACGGCTATCGAGACACAGCGGTGACTGCTTTTCAACCTGCCCCGTCACCTGTGCCAGCGATAGGCTTGCCCCCAGAATCGGAGGACCCACTCAGCAGCGCACAGTGTTTTTGCAAGCCAGTCAATGCGCGGTGCTTACTGGAATGCACCTTTGATCCCTCATCACAGGGCGCCCTTAGAACCGATCAGCGTAGATGGTGAGTTCGCGGACGTGGTCCCCAGAGGTCTCGCCCTCAGCCGGACGTTCAACAGAGGCAATAATTGCGCAGACATACCCCCGTACGGTCTTACTCAAATGGCGCTGATCGAACTCTGGCAGGTGGGTCTCGACGGGCAATTCTTCCCAGGGCCCCAAAACCTGTGCCAGGGCCAACGCTGACGGACCCTGCTCAGGGCGGAAGCGCAGACTGAACTGAATGGGGTCTGCCTTCGAGCGGGGAATGGAAACCCGAACCGATTCGTACTGGGGGGGCGGCGACTCAATCAGCAACCACTCACCCCGGTTGAGTGGATCGTTCACTGCAGGTCCCAGTCTGCTGGCCAGCTCGGCCGCAGTGGGTTGCTGGGCCAGGACTATGCACACCTGGTCCAGTGTTGTTCCCAGGTGTTCGAGCCTTAAATCCAGTGTGGCGTTCACAGGTTGTCCTCCTGAAGGACAGGCGGTGAGGAGACCTGCCGTCAGGCCCAGCACGAGGTGCAGTCGGCGAGTCACGGCTTCTCCAGATGGCGAAGGTAATACGTATTGACAGCACCCTCGACATCCCAGGCGTCGCGTTCGCCAGGAAGCGCACGATATTTCTCGTAGTACACGTCGTGTTGCTGCCTCTGCGTTTCCAGTTTGGCGGTCACGGCCTTGATCTCTGCCTGAAGTGCGTTCAGGGTGACGGTGACCTCATTCCTTTGGATTGCCGTGAGGTTGGTCTTCAGCTTCTGCTGCAGGGTTACGCGGCGAGCTTGCAAGGCTGCAAGCGTCTCTTTGCTTTTGGCCACCTCAAGTGCAAGCTTGTCCTTGGTGTTCAGGTCAGCGGCGCGCTGCGCCGCGAAGGCGCCGTATCTGGACTGATACCACTCGTTGGCCACAATGCCTTCTGGACTGGCTGGCCGGATGGGTTTGGCGGCGGCACTCCTGACCAAGGGCCTGTAGATCTTCGTGTGTTGATACGCGGCGTCGACCGTCATGCCGCTGCCGCACAGGAGCCGAGCCACCGAGAAGGTTTGCTCTGCATGTCTCGCTTCATGGTAAAGCGTTTGACAGAGCTCACGCAGCTCGCTCTGAGGCAGGTCGGGTTGCCGGAGCAAGGAGGAATTGACCACAATGGCATGGGTTCGGGGGACGTAATACCCATAACTGTTCTCGTCCATCTTGAGCAGGTCAAAGCGGGGCATCAGGATGCCAGCGGCTTTGAGCTCGTGTGCCAGCAGCGTTGCAAGAAGCTTGCGCCGACCGTCATACCCGCCCACATGATCCCATTTGGCAATGGTTTCTTCAGTTGAGATTGCGAAAGCGGCCACTTGAGCAGGCCTGGCCAGGCCTGTGGGAAAGAGACGCGACACCTGTTCGGGTGTCAGTACGCCTGTAGGCAGATACCCGGCAACAAGCGTGTCGCCCACTTCAATGAAGCGTCCAGCCGCTTCCGCAAGGTCGAACGTGATCTGCCAGTCCGCGACCTTCTGAAGAAAGCTGTTGGTCACCTTCCCTGTGGGCGGCTCCCCCAGTTTGGCCTGAAGTTGACGCAGGACAGCGGGCGTATACTGCGCGGCATTTGCCGCGTACCAGGTCCTGGCCTTCTGAAGCTGCGCGCCGTCCAGTTCACGTCGTGGGCTGCCATCCGTATCCTTCACAAATCCTGGCGACTGCGTGGTGGGTACCAGAGGTTTGGCTTTTGCCGCCTGCAGGGCAGGTGCTTGAGCTGACGGCTCTGACGAAGCGCGCACTGGAGATGAGCTTGCCGTGCGGGATTGAAGCTGTTCAACAGGCAAAAGTGACCCCCTTAAGCGTTGAAGCGCGAAAGTCGGACTGCAGTGTACAGAGGGCTGCTTGATCGCGGGCGAAGATTTCAGCGTTCGTGTAAGTCGTCTGCGCTCTGGTGCGCCCACCGCCTGTCATCGCCCACAACACAAAACGAAAACGGCTCACTTGCCGCCGCTCACTGAACGTGAGCCCGGTACACTTCCCCCGATGAACCGCAGGGAAGTGCAGGCCAAGCCGCATGGATTCACCCCCTGGGTCGAGAACGTCGTGGGTGTGCTTCTGCTCCCAATGATGCTGTTGGTGTACCTCTCGCCGATCATCTTCGTGGTCGGTGGCATCATTTGGTTCGGCGTGGTGTTCGGTGAAGACGGCACCCGCGTCTAGCGCCAGATCGAGCAGGCCTTTGTTGCGCAGGACCAGCCGGCCTTCGGAACCCTCCCCACGGTTCGGCAGCGTGAGGTGGTCCGGCAACTGGTCACGGTCGTCGATCTGGCCTCAAAGACCAATTCCGCAACCGTAAGAAGCTGCCGACCGGAGCGTGTGCCTCTTGCAGTTGCTACCTCCCGTCAGCTCCGGGTGGCGCAGACGCTCGTGCCGGACAGGATGCGGTCTGTTCGTGATCAGCTGGCGCTGCTCGCGCTTGAGGTGAGGTCGGCCGTTACCGAGTGCCGCGTGAGCCGCAGCCGGTTCAGTCATGGGAATGACTCTGGATTCGGCAACAGTGTCTGGAAACTCAGACGCCAGATCGGCCATATGCAGGCCCTTCTCCCTTCCAGCTCCCCAGAACTCTGATTGCTCCCTGGTTCCCGCGACCTGACCACAATCAAGAACACTGGCCCTGACGTCTCCGTTTCCGTAACATTCTGGAGGTCAGAGCACAGTGGCCTGCTCATCCTCCGAAGGCCTGTGTGGCCCTGCCTGGAGGTTGCCCACAGCGCAAAACGCACGGAGGGCTATTGAGAGTGGCGTAAATATGAGTTGAAAAGATTGACGCTCTCCATATGCGACTGGGTTGCCCGGCAACCAGGCATGTCACCAACCAATGTGGATTTATGTCGTTATCAGTAGGAATCGGCGTTCGGAGGAGGCTTGGGCTGGGCGCCCCTTTTCCCCCAGCACAAGTTGCTTATGCGTGTCCATTGCGGGGCAGCCCTCTGCGGATCGGCACCCAGCTATGGACTTAAAACATTCTTATTTATTCTGTTGTAGACTAAGTAGGTACTCGAAGTTGAGCTGCACCCAAGGAGAGCGATGAGCAAGGACAACACCAAAGAATTCGGAGTTCCCAGCGACGCGAAGGAGCGGGCGAAAGCGATCGAAACGGCGATGAGCCAGATTGAAAAGGCCTTTGGCAAGGGCTCAATCATGAAGCTGGGCGCCGAGAGCAAGCTCGACGTGCAGGCCGTGTCCACCGGCAGCCTCAGTCTGGACCTTGCGCTGGGGATCGGCGGCGTGCCCAAGGGCCGCATCACCGAGATCTACGGCCCCGAGTCCGGCGGCAAGACCACCCTGGCCCTCTCCATCGTCGCCCAGTCCCAGAAGGCCGGCGGCACCTGCGCCTTTATTGACGCCGAGCACGCCCTGGACCCGGTGTACGCCCGCAGCCTGGGGGTCAACACCGACGAACTGCTCGTCTCACAGCCCGACAACGGCGAGCAGGCGCTGGAAATCATGGAACTGCTGGTGCGCAGCGGCGCCGTGGACGTGGTCGTGGTGGACTCGGTGGCGGCGCTGACCCCCCGCGCCGAAATTGAAGGCGAGATGGGCGACTCGCTGCCCGGTCTGCAGGCGAGGTTGATGTCGCAGGCGCTGCGCAAGCTGACGGCGATTCTGAGCAAGACCGGCACGGCCGCGATTTTCATCAACCAGGTGCGCGAGAAGATCGGCGTGATGTACGGCAACCCGGAGACGACGACGGGGGGCCGGGCGCTGAAGTTCTATTCCTCGGTGCGCCTGGACGTGCGCAAGATCGGGCAGCCGATCAAGGTGGGCAACGACGCCGTGGCGAACACGGTGAAGGTCAAGACGGTGAAGAACAAGGTCGCCCCGCCCTTTAAGGAAGTCGAACTGACCCTCATGTACGGCAAGGGCTTCGACCAGCTCAGCGATCTGCTGAGCCTCGCGGCAGAGTTCGACATTGTGAAGAAGGCGGGTTCCTTCTACTCCTATAACAATGACCGCATCGGCCAGGGCAAGGAAAAGGCCATCGAATGGCTCAAGGAGCATTCCCAGGACGCCGAAGACATTCGCGGCATGGTCCTGAATGCTATTCGCACGGGCAATGCAGCGCCCGTCACGGCGCCGCCTGCTGCCGGTGTGGACGCCGCAGACTGAAACACACCATTCGGAGAGAAGGTGCCCCAGCCTGATGCAGGGGCACCTCTCTTATGGCCATTCAGCCTGCTTTGGCCACTGGGCCCAGAGTGTCGGCCACGGCGCGGCCCCACAGCAGCTGCTGGGCGGCGCGCACGGCCTGCAGCGTCCACTGGCCTGAATCGCTGTTTTGTACAGCGCCCAGGACGCCCCGGGCTTCTTCGGTTCGCGCCTCCCCGTAGAGCACCAGACTCGTCTGGGTCGGCTCAGACGACACTTCCCATGGCGTGACGCGCAGGAAAAAGACAACCCCCTGATGCACAAAACGCAGCCGTGCGCCGCCAGGGTCCAGCAGGGTCCTCGGGATCAAGTTCAGCTCAGGCGGCGCGGCGCTGTGGAGGGCGTCTGAAAAAGCACAGAAACAGGCGCTGACGGCGGCGCTCAGGTGAAGCCGGTCCTCGCCCTGCGCTGTCCAGAGGGCCGCCCGGGCCGACTGCCCACGCACGCCGTACTGCACCGTGGTGCCGCCGCGCACATGGCGCGCTGCACAGATCACCCGCGTTTCCCGTTGGCGGTGGCGGCAGCGGTCCACGAAGGCCATCAGTTGGACCTCACGCCACTGCGCCACATAAAGCAGGGGGTTTTCGCTGCGCTGAATAACCGCCGCCTGTCGGTCGGCGGCAATGGCCTGGGCACTGCGGCGCGGCACGCCTTACCTCAGTTCGCCGTACAGGGTGGCCCCCACCTGCTTGACCACCCGGTCCTGCAGCCCGAGCAGCTCTTCTGCGGTGGCGCGCTGCAGGGCGCGGAACGCCTCAAAATCACGCGCGGCACTGCCCGTGAGCCGTCCCACATGACCCTGCACCGTGAAATGCGCTTCGGCCAGCTGGGCCAGATTGGCCTCGGCCTCCTTATGCCGGGCGCTCAGGAACGCCTGAAGAATGCCACCCTGCTCACTGCGCTTCATTAGTTCGCGCTGCAGCGTACGGTCCTTGATGCGGGTGATCACGTCCCAGGCGGCGTCCGCCAGAAGCTGCGCGGCGCTGGTGGGCCGAACATATTCCACGGCCAGCAGTTCGCCTTCGTAGGTCTGGGTTCGCCAGACGCGGGCGCTCAGCCCCTGTTTCTCGGCAGTCCAGAGGGTTTCGAAATCGCGGCCATCCTCAATGAGCACGCGCATCTGGGCCGCGTTCCGGAAGCTGGTGCGGTGGCCGTCGCCCAGAACAGGCCACAGGCTGAGCCCGTTCTCGTCGGGCGCCGCCATGCTCGCGTAGGCGGCAGCGATACGGGCAGGCTCGGTGTTCAGGTCAGCCACCACCCGTCCATCGGCCAGCAATTCAATCGTCTGTCCTGTCCAGCGGGCTTCATGCCGGAGGTGATGCAGGCCATAACCCCAGCGGTCATGCGCCTGACGGAGCAGGTCGGTCAGCTGTGCATCTGCCCCCTCCTGCGCGGTGATCGCGTGGACGTCCGCAGAGACGGAGACGGTGGCGAGAAGCGCCTGGAAGCGGTGGGGGGCAACAGAAGGTGCTTTTGTTTTGGGCATGCTCACAACTCCTTATTCTGATATGAACATAATTATAGCGGAAAGTTTCAGGTGGATTGAGGTGCATATGCCCAACCAGCGAGGGCCTGCGGTTGGCCCACAACGTTGCTGTCGTTCTATCCTCGCCACCCGTTGAAACAGATTTCGCGCCTGTCTGAAAGGGATGGTGGTCAGTCATGCGTCTGTGGCCCGGGCCGCTCCCCGCACTTGCCCTCAGGCCAGAGGCAGCAGGACCCTGTGCCCTAACCGCCCCAGGTACCTGCCGGCTGATCCACATGTCATCAGGTTGAGTGGCTTTTGCGAAGACCAGCCTGCACAGTCGTCGGTGCCCTGCCTCCCATCCACCTTGCGGTGGTGGGCGGCCTGGGCTTTTCCGGTGGCGACCCCACAGGCACGTGCAGGCATCCTGCGCGGCGCGTTGGCCCTGCTGACGTTGCTGCCCGGCTGGGTGCTCAGTCACTCGCTGCCAAGCCCCCGATCAACCGAGCGGGCTGGAACAGCGGCGCCGCAGAGCGAGTCTCGAACAAAGGACGTTGCACCGGGAGTGGAGACTGTTCGGTGCTCTCCTGAACAGTCGCAGCGTGAGGGGCAACGTCCTTAAGTAGCTCGCCCCTCCCATTGCAACGTTTCAGAAGGGCGCCGAAACGTTTCCATTCCCGGTGCGAGGCACCGTTTTCGCTTCTCGCTCCGCTCGGTTGATCTAAAGATCAACTGCGAGCGACTCAAATCTGGGCTACCGTTGGGAGGTGGCTACGCGGCTGTAGCAGGGCCAGGACCCCATCTTCCCGCCCTTCCGGTGGTCACGACGCATGCTGACCAGGGGGCTCGTGGTGTGGGGCGTCATCGCCTTGAGCCTCAGCCCCGGCGCCGCTCTGGCGCTGGCGGGTGGCGGCGCGTGGTGGACGGGTCTCAGGGGCCTGGCGCTGGGCCTGTGGTGGCTTGCCAGTGGCCTGCTGCTGGCGGCTGTCCTGTTGGTGGCCGCCGGCATGACCCGGCTGGGCTGCGAAGGAGACCGCACCGTTCTACACGCGCCCTGGCGGCTGTGGCGCACCATACGCCCGCAGTGGCGAGCCTGCGGCGCCGCGTGGTGCATCATGGCCGGCGCCATTGCCTTATCGCTGGGTGCCCCCGCGCTGCTGGGCCTGGCCCGCTGGCCGTGGCTCTGCAGCCTATCTTTCTGGCGGCTACCCGCCCTGTGTGCACTGGATATTCTGGCCTTCGGACTGAATCTGGCGCTGTTTTTCGTGCTGGGTGTCTGGGCGTGGCAGGTGGCGGGCTACGGATTTACGGTGGCGCTCTATGGTGGCCGGTTTCAAGCCGGAGCTGGCCTGGAGGGCGACCGCAACGGCAGGCCTTGAGGGGCCGAAGGCGCGGTTAGGGGGGACCGTGCACACGGGCGCTGCCGATGTGTGGCTGCGTGCGGTCGGGCAGTTCTGGCCCGGCGTCTCCTGACCTGAGCTCATGGGCGCGAGGCCAGCCCGTCTGTCAAGCCGTGAACGTTTGAGCAGCGGGCGCTGGGCGACACGCTCCTGCAAGATCTTCAGGGCTGCTCGCTGTGCTTGTGGGCCGCGTTGGTATAAGTGCGGTTTTTCCAGGTCACCTGCCGCCCCAAAGCAAGTCGGTAGGCGGGGAGCGCCGCCAGGAACGTGACCGGGACGAGCAGGGCTTCAAGCAGATCAGGTAGCTGGCGCCGACCAGTGAGCCAATTGACCAGCAGCCGTTCTGCAGGCCCGGCAAGCCGCACGGCCCACACCAGGGGATGCCGTGCACGCCGCAGCCACGGCAGGGTGTACACCAGGAAGTGCAGGGCGCCCAGCGCCACCAGCAAGGGGCGCGAGCCGAGGTGAACATGCAGGGCATGTTTGCTGAAGCCGCGAACAGAGGCCGGGTAGCTGCGGTACGCACGGATGCCCACATGCTCTTTGCCCAGCGCCTTGCTGACAGGCCATCCGGCTGCGCGGACCCGGCGGGCCAGCGCAGTGCCCTCCAGCATCTCGTCCCGGACGGCCTGGTGCCCTCCGGCGGCCCAGTACGCTTCGCGCCGGAAGGCCATCACCTGGGCGTTGGCCGTACTCGCCTGTGGCCAGCGCAGCCACTGCATCGGGTACGCCAGCCAGGTCAACACCATCACGTCCACCAGCGGGGCGAGGAGACGGGTGCCCAGATTCAGGCCCTGTGGCCGGGGCAACACACTCACCAGACCGGAACGCTGCTGCTGCAGGTGAGCGGCCAGCGCCCTGGCGGCGCCGCCATGCAGAGCAACATCGGCATCGAGAAACAGCAAGATCTCGCCACTGGCCTGCGCCGCCAGCTGATGGCAGGCCCAGCTTTTGCCTTTCCAGCCTGGGGGCAGCGGGACACCCTGAATCACCTGCAGGCCACACGCGGCGGCGACCTCGGCGGTTTCGTCGGTGCTGCCGTCGTCCAGAATCAGAGCTTCATGGGCCGCCTGCGCCACAATGCCGGGCAGGTGACGCCGCAGGTTGTGGGCCTCATCGCGCGCTGGAATCAGGAGGGACACCGTGGGCAGGGTTTCAGATGCCGGAGGCGTGCGCAGTTGGGGAAAGGTCAGGGCGTTAAGGAGCAGGTTGACCCCTTTGAACATCAGGAACGCCAGGGCAAGGCGGGGCGCCAGAGGCAAGGGTCGCTTCATGGGTGGTCCTCGCGCGAATAAACTGTGACTGTACCCGCCGCTCCATCCACGTGAAGAAGATCGCCGGTTCGAACCTGCTGCCGGATGCCCGGGATATTCAGGACCGTGGGCAGGCTAAACTCACGCGCCACGATGGTGCCGTGGGAAAGCAGCCCGCCAGTCTCCATCACCAGGCCACGGGCCTGCAGGAACACGGGGGTCCAGGAGGGGTCGGCGCTGCGCACCACCAGAATGTCCCCCGCCTGCAGCGTTCCCAGGTCATTCGGATGGTCCATCACGCACGCCCGGCCGGTGACCACGCCGCTGCTGGCCCCGGTGCCGGTCAAGGTGTGTCGCCCAGCGGCTCTGGGGGCCTGAACAGGAGGACTGTCTGCTGAAGTGGGCACCAGGGCGCCCCGGGTATACACATCGGGAACGCTCAGGGCGCGCCACGCTTCGGTCGCCTGCTGCCGGTCCAGCACCAGATCCCTCAGGCCCCCGAACGGGCGCTCCTGGCGCAGCAGGGCGTGAATTTCCGGCAGGGTGAGGTCGAAGACATCGCTGGGCTGTTCTATGTGTCCCGAAGTGGCCCAGCTCCGGCCAATGTGCAGAAGCAGGCGCCGGTACGGTTCAACGGGACTGAACACGGCGCTGCGACCCAGCTCGCGGTCCCGCAGTTCCTGCTGTGCCAGCCGCGCCAGGAGCCCAATGGCAGGCCGCAGCACCTGCAGGCCGCCGGGCAACCGCCGCAGGTGCGCCGAGACAGACCCCGCCGGGCCAGCGGAGACAGGCGCCTGCGCGGCCAGGCTGCACAGATGGTGCAGCAGGGGCGAAGGGTCTTCACGCCAGCGGGCGTGACGGGTGTAGCTCTCGTAAGTGGCGCGGTGGCCATAGCGGCGCAGATATTCCTCGAAGGCGCGGCGAAATGGGTGGCGGCGGGGCAGGCCCGGGGCCAGCTGGCCGGCCGCCGTGTGTTCCACCCAGGTCCGTGTCAAGCCGTCCGTCCGCAGCAGACTGGCCAGACGCGCAAGGTCATGTGCCTGCGCCGCACTCACGCTGGGTGCGCCCCCGGTCAGCAGATCCAGGGCCAGTGCAGGTCCTTCTAGCGGCATCAGCCGGGTCAGCAGCCTCCGAAGCGCCCAGGCACTGGCCCCGCTGCCCCCCTGCAGGAAGAACAGGGCCTGCTGGCGGTTGAGGTGCGTAAACAGCCGGTCCAGCGCGGCGGCCTGCTGCCGGGACGACGTGGGCAGGGGTCGCCTGGCTTCCCGGGCACTCCAGCGGAGGAGTCGGGTGGCCTGCCGCCGCCCCTTTCGGCGCAGGGCAGGAGTCAGGAAAGCCAGCTTGAGCAGCCGCTTGCCCTGGCGGAGACGCGCCGTCCAGGTCACCTGTGGCCACGTCAGGGCGCGCTGCTGGCCACCCAGCAGGGCGTTGGTGTCCGCTGGGGACAGGCCGAACGCTTCTTTCAACTCCCACTGCACAAGTGTCATGTTCATATACAGGTGGCCCTGGTGCAGAGCCAGGCGTGGGACGGCAGACTCGGGCGCATATCCTGCTGCCAGCAGGCTGCTTTTCAGCACATGCTCGCCAATATTCTGCGCCGCGCTCCAGTCAATAGCAGAGAGGGGAAACGGCATCACCTCCCCTGTGTTGCCGCGCGACCAGAGTGTGGGCTGGCCCTGCACCTGTCCAGCTCCGCGCCCATTCACTGCTGTCAGGGGCCGCGCCTGCAACAGCCAGAACCGGTGGCCGTCGAACGCCCACTCCAGGTCGAAATGGGGCGCGGCGAAATTGAGGCTGAGGGCCGCCTGCCGCAGCAGCCCCGCAAGGTGGAGCGCCTGTGCCGGCTGCAGGACAGGCTGGCGTTGCTGGTGGATGGGTACGGCTTCGGTGCGCGTGCCGCCCTCAGGCTGAAGCTGGACCTGCTGGGTCTTGCGCCCAACCGTGGTCTGCAACCCTGTGAGGTCGGCGTTCAAGGGATGGGTGTGCACAGTGCTCTCGTCACCTGCACTGAGCCCCTGCACCAGACTTTCGCCCAGGCCCCAATTGGCCTGAATGATGATGCGCTCCGGCTGCCCTGTGAGCGGGTCCCGCGTAAAGGCGACGCCGCTACTCACCGCAGGCACCATCGGCATCAGCAGCACCGCCATTCCGAAATCTGCCGCAGCGCCGTGCCGGACGCGGTAGCTGAGCGCGGCCGGCGTCCACATCGAGGCCCAGACCTGCCGCACAGCCTCACACAATGCCTGCAGGCCACTGACATTGAGGCAGGTGGCGTACTGGCCGGCAAAAGACGCGGCGCTGCCGTCCTCATGCGGCGCTGAGGAACGTACGGCCCAGGCGGGGGCCACAGGGGCCAGTTCAGCGAGTGCCGCTATCAGTGTTCCCGGGAGTGGCGTCCCATGCAGCTGGGTGCGCAGGCGCTCGAGTTCGTTGGGCGCTGCGCTGCGCAGGCGTGGCTCAAGCCGACTGCGCTGAAGCCAGTCGGCATGGACCCACGCTGGAACAACATAAAGGTCGGGAACCGGGAACCCATACCGGCGCAGTTGTGTCAGGCGCCAGGCTTTGGCGCCGGTCTGGTGAGGACCGGTCTGGTGCACAGCGGCCATGTCCAGCAAGGAAGGAGAGCCGGCACGCCGTATCACGGTGGAAGGACCGGCGCGCGTGGGTTAACGGGGAGCGACCGGCCAAAGACAAACAGCCCCAGAAGGTGCGCATGGACAGACACGGACATCCCGAGGAGCATGGCATGCCTGCGGAAGCTGCGCCGCCCAGGTTGTCGTCCTTTGGCTTTCAGCCCGCCGGCAGGAGGTGGCGCGTCCTTTTCTGCGGTGTCGTTCGGCGGCTCTCTGTGCAGCTTGGAGAGCTCTGGCTGGGGTCCCTCCCCGCTCTGGCGCCCACTGCTTATTTCCGTGGTCAGGTGTCACCGCTCTTGTGGAAGTGGGTGCAGTCTGAAGCCCCATATGGGCTCTCATACGGATTCCGTTCATTTCCGTAACATCCGGGAAGAAGGGGGATGTTCCCCGCCTTCGGCGCTGTTCCAGCCCAATTCCCGGAAATCCGCATTTGTTCCTTCTCTGCTCCGCAGCTCTTCGAGTCCCTTCGGTCGAAAAAATTCCGTAACGAGTTACGGAATTGTTCGGAACCCGTATCAACCCTTCGCTCGTTCTTCATACCGTGCCGCACGCGTCGCCAGCACCTGGCGCTGGAGCCAGAGCGTGGGCCGCGCCTCTGGCTCCAGCGTTGAGAGGGCCAAGCTTGGATCTGCTTCTGAAGAGCAGCAATGTGTGGCGAGAGCTGATGGTGCTCTCTGCGGACCCGTCAGCCCGCCCGGCCCAGCCGCTGCGCCAGCAGGCCCGGGCCGTATTCAGCGGCCATGCGCACCATCGTGCCCATCTTGTGCGGATTGGCTTCCAGGTCAATGCGCAGGCCCAGGTCAGCGGCGGCCTCGCTGCAGGCCGGGCCAATGCTGACCACCACCAGCCGCGCCAGCCCCGCGCGCGCTTCTTCCAGCAGCCCCAGCTTCTCGGCGTATTTCAGGAAGTGCAGCAGCTGCGTGCCGCTGGACAGCAGCAGCAGATCCGGGCCGCCCAGCACCACGTCGCGCACCGCGCGGGCCAGGGGCGCAGGATTCTGGGGAAAGGCGCAGCGGTAGACCGGCACACTGGTCACGCGAATGCCCGCGTACCCCAGTTCGCGCCGCATGGCAGTGGGCAGCGCTTCACCATATTCCAGCACCACGGCGTGCTGCCCGCGCGTCAGGGTGGCCAGCAGCTGCTCGGTGACCTCGTGCCATGTGCCGGGCCGGGGCACCAGCACGCTGGGCAGGCCAAAACTTTTGAGCACCTGGGCAGGGTTATCCCCCCGGGCCACCAGCGGCACCGCACGCAGCGCCTCCAGCTGCCGGGGGTCGCGCGCCGCCAGTTCCCTCAGGAACATGCGGGTGCCCACGCCCGTCAGACAGACCACGGTGTGAAGGTCGCCGGCGGCCAGGTCACGCCCAAACTGCGCCAGGGGCCCACTCAGGTCCAGCTTGACCTCGCGCATGCTGGGGGCCACCTGCGGGGTACCGCCGTAGGTGCGAATCAGGGTTTCCATTTCCTCGCTGCGGCGCGATTCCAGACTCAGGACGTTCAGCTGGCCGAAGAAGTCCATCCGTTACCTCCTTTCAGGCGGGGAGCAAACACCGGCACGCCCATACCCCGCTCGTCCAGGTGGTCCGTGTCCAGATCAGAGGTGTGGTGTTGCGGCGGCAAGGCCGCCCTGAAGCGGCTTGTGCTGTCCTGGGGGCCGCTGCGCAGAAAACCAGGGTGGGCCAAGGTGGACTGCCCGAGGACCGGGAAAAGAGCGATCTGAACGCCGGACCCCAGCGCGCGCATTCGCGTCCAGGGCAAGGAGGGGGAGAGGGTCATGGGCACGCTCCGAAAGGCAGGATGAGGGGCAACCGTCAGTGGGCCGTCAGAGGGAAAGCTGGGCGAAGGGTGGAGAGGGCCGCTTCCTGCCCTCCCCCCCGGCGTAAGCAGCCAGAGGCGCAGGCTGCCCGGTCAGTTCCTGCCGCTGCTCCTGGCCACCTTCGCGCCACACCGGGTGGCCCTCCTCCCAGAGAGAGCCTGGGCTGGTCGGTGGCCGACGCTGGCCCCACCTATGCCAACGACGGGCAAGTGACACAGTGCAGGGGCAACAAACCATCAGGCAACCTCCGGGACAGGGCGCAGCGAGGACGAAGAGGGAAGCGACAAGCGCAGGGCCTCCAGTGCCACAGTTAACGGCCTCTGACGAGATTTGTCAATCAAATGTCTGACTATCTGCAAAAAATCAGCATCAGTTTGAGAGCAGTTCCGACTATTTGTGCTTATTGATCAAATATTTTATGACGAGTTGCAAGTAGTTGTGTAGACCCCATCGTCTCTGGCGCCGTCTGGCGCTTCCCCTTTCACTGTCTGTGGCGCCGAATGGTGTGGCGATGCACCGGGCAACGGCTTGCCGCGCCCAAGGAGACCTGTGCGGCGGCCAGCGGCAGAGGCGCTCAGCGGAGGCAGCCTGTTCAGTCGTTCGCTGCCAAGCCCCCAATTAAGTACGTTGCACCTCACGTTACGACTGTTCAGGAGAGCACCGCAAAGTCTCCACTCCCGGTGCTCTCCTGAACAGTCGCACCATGAGGGGCAACGTCTTTAACGCCCCAGTCCAGCGGCAAAGGCCGCCCTGCCTGCAAGCGGGGGCTGGGCACGCACAGTATTCTGGAGCGGTGTTCAGCCCGTCTGCTGCGTCACCTGAGGCCACGTCTGTCCTGAGCGAGCGCCTGCAGGCGGTCACCGAGGCGCTAGCCGCCGCCCAGACCCAGTCTGAGGTGTTTGCCGTGGTGCTGACCCCGGCGCTGCAGGCGCTGGACGCCAGAGCCGGCGCAGTGCTGCTGGTAGACGAGGACGGCACGCAGCTGCGGGTGGCAGCCCGGCACGGCTACGACGAGGGCGCCCACACACTGTGGCAGGATGGCCCCCTGGACGGCAACGTGCCTGCCGGGGACGCCCTGGCCCGCCGCGAGGCCCTGTTCTTTGAGCAGGAAGGCGAGCTGCTGCGCGCGCACCCTGAGCTGGAAGCCCGCATGGGCGGACAGGCAGCGGTGGCCACGGCCGTGCTGCCCATGTTCCTGGACCAGCGGCCCCTGGGCACCGTGATTCTGGATTTCAAGGAGCCGCACCACTTCACCCCGGCAGAGCAGCGCTTTTTGCGCATTCTGGCGGCGCAGTGCGCCATTGCGCTGGGGCGCGCCGGGTTGATGACCGATCTGCAGCGGCAGGTGGAGGTGCGGGCGGCGCGCGCCGTCACGGAGGCCCGTGCCCAGGAAGCCTTTGTGGCCTTTACCGAGGCCGTGGGCACCCAGACCCATGTGCCCACCCTGGCGCAGCAGGCCATTGAGGTGCTGCGCGCCCGCTTTCCGCACAGCAACGTCTCCTACTACGCCTACATTCCGGCGGCTGGCCGCTGGCAGGCCCAGAACTGGAGCGACAACCACAGCGCCGCCCAGCAGGCCATGATCACAGCGGGATTTCCGGCCGACACCCCTATCTTTGAAGAGGTGCTGCGCACCCGGCAGCCGGTGTTCCGCGACGCCTGGAACCCGCAGCAGGAGGGCATTGACCACACCCAGGAGTTCGGTACCGGGGCCACGGTCCCCCTGCTGGTGAACGGGGAAGTGCGCGGCATCGTGGGCATGGCGGACCGCCACCAGCAGCGGTGGACGGAGCCCGACCGTGCCCTGGTGCGCGCGGTGGCGCGGGGCCTGACCCTGGCCCTGGAGCGGGCCGAACAGGCCCGGCGCCTGGAAACCCAGAATGCCGAACTGGAGGCCCGCACCCTGGCGCTGGAACGCTTTGCCGAACTGGCCCGCAGCCAGGAGTCCAGACCCGAGGTGCTGATCCGCCGCGCCCAGACGGCCGTCACCGAATTGCTGGGCGAGGGCTTTGCGGTGTACTACGAACTGGACGGCCCGGTGTGGCGCCTGCGCTCGCAGGTGGGCAGCCCGGAGGACGTGACCATCCAGCACTCACTGGACTCGGCCCTGCCCTACGACACGGTGCAGAATTTCCGCATTCCCTGGGAAAGCGGCGCGCCCTTTTACCAGGACGCCTATGATCCGGCGCTGGACCACGGCGTGCCGGGCGTCGAGGCGCTGGCCTCCACGGCGGCGCTGCCGGTGCGGGTGGGCGGGCAACTGCGCGGCATGTTCGGCTACAGCCTGAAAGTCCAGCGCCCCTGGACCCGCGCCGACCGGGCCACGCTGGACACGGCCGTCAGTAGCCTGGGCCTGTCGCTGGAGCGGGCGGGGCGCAGCCGGGCCCTGGAAGAAGAGCGGGCTTCGCTGGACGCCTTTGTGGCCTTTAGCGAGGCCGTGGGCGCAGAAACCGACACGGTGCGGCTGGCCGCCCGCGCCGTGGACGTGCTGCGCACCCGTTTTGCCGACTGTTCGGGCGGCTACTACGGGTGCGAGGGGGACCGCTGGACCCTGCAAACCTGGACTGCCGACTTAGACGAGCGGCCCATCTTTCTGGCGGCGCTGCGGGCCGGGCTGCCCAGCGACACCCCGTTTATTGCCGAACTGCTGCGCACCCACGCCCCCATGTTCATCGAGCGCTGGGACGCGGCCGACGAGCGCGTGAAACACAGCGAGGTCTACGGCACCGTGGCAGCCTATCCTGTGGTGGCCGGCGGCCAGATGCGGGGCTTTTTCACCATTGGTCTCAAGACCACGGCGCAGTGGACCGACCGCGACCGCGCGATCTTCCGCTCAGTGGGGCGCGGCCTGGACCTCGCGGTGGAACGCGCTGAGCAGGCCAGCCGGCAGGCCCGGCAGGCAGCGGAGCTGGACGCCCGCAGCCGGGCCCTGGAGGGCTTTGCTGACCTCACACGCGACCTGAGTGTGGAGGGCGACCCCTACGTTCTGATTCAGCGTGCGCAGGCGGTGGTGCTCTCGCTGCTGCCCGAGGGCTACGCGCTGTACTTCGAGCCGCAGGGCGACCGCTGGGTGCTGCACAGCCAGACTGGCGACCTGCGCAGCCCGGCCCTGCAGGCGGCGGCCGACGCCGGGCTGCCGTTTGAAGAGGCCAACAACCTCCTGATTCCCTACCGCAGCGGCGCGCCCTATTACCAGGACCAGTATGCCCGCGACACCGATCACCTGGACGAGCTGGTGGCGCACCTGGGGGCCTCGGCCACCCTGCCGGTGATGGTCAACGGGCAGCCGCGTGGGGTGTTCGCGGTGGTGCTCTTTGGCGGGGTGCGCCGCTGGACCCGGCCCGACCAGGCGGCGCTGGAATCGGTGGTGCGCAGCCTGGGGCTGGCGCTGGAACGCGCCGAGGGCGTGGCGCTGCTGGCCGAGCGCACCCGCGAACTGGAGCGCAGCAACGCCGAACTGGAACAGTTTGCCTACATCGCCTCGCACGACCTGCAGGCGCCCATTCGCTCGGTGGCCAGTTTCGCCGCCCTGATTGACCAGCGCTACGGCGAGGGCCTGGACGAGCGCGGGCGACTGTATCTGCGGCAGATCGTGGAGAGCGGCGAGCACATGAAACGTCTTGTGGACGACCTGCTGGCCTTTTCCCGGGTGCACACCGAGCGGCGCCCTCTGTCGCCCGTGGATGCAGCCGCCGTGTTTGACCGGGTGGCCGGTCGCCTGCAGGGCGAGGGCCCCGGCGCCGCCGTGACCCGGGGCCCCTTGCCCGTGGTGATGGTGGATGCCCAGCAACTTGATCAACTGTTCCAGAACCTTCTGGGCAACGGCCTGAAGTATGCGCGCCCCGGCGTGCCCCCCTGCATTCAGGTGACCGCTGAGCCGGACGGCCCCAACTGGCGCTTTGCCGTGCAGGACAACGGCATTGGCATTGAGCCGCAGTATTTCGAGCGCATCTTCGTGATTTTTCAGCGCCTGCATGGCCGCGAGCGGTACGAGGGCACCGGCATCGGGCTGGCGGTGTGCAAGAAGATCGTGGAGCGGCATGGCGGGCGGCTGTGGCTGGACAGCACCCCGGGAGCCGGTTCCACCTTCTTCTTTACCCTGCCTGCGGCCTGAAGCGGGCGCTGCGCAGGTGGCGGCGGCTCTCCTGCACGCCGGCTGGCCACCCGCAGAGGGTGAGCCTCGGCTCATAAGGATTCCGGTTAATCAGTTATGGAATAACTGATTAACCCGACCGAAGGGAGAAGGAGAAACGGTGACGGATAGCAGTGGAAGCACCGAAGCGACGCGGAGGGGCTGTAACGGATTATCCGGAATCCGTATCATACGAACTCGCAGAGCGGCTTCGCAGCGCCAGCAGGCGGAACACGGGTTCCGGGTGTGGCGTCGGCACATCGGAACAGAGCCGCTGTGTCGGCGGAACAGACGGCAGTCCGTGTAATACGGATTCCGTCCATTTCCGTAACATCCAGAAAAGAACTGGATGTTCCTCCAATTCCCGGAACTCCGTCACTTTTCCTTCTCCCTCCGGTCGGAAAAAGTTCGTAATGTATTACGGACTTTTTCGGAATCCGTATAAGTGCACGCCCTTGTCTTCCCTTTGCCAGAAGGAAGCCACCCGTCTGCGGCTGTTCCGCGCAGACGGGTGGCTTGCCAGCCAGGCCAGAAGGTGCCTAAGCGCCTCCGCCCGCTGCGCCCACGGTCTGCCGGGCCCCCGGCTCACTGGCCTTGCCCTGCAGACGGCGGTAGGTGGCCAGGGCCTGTGCCACCACCTGGTCCATGTTGTAGTAGCGGTAGGTGGCCAGCCGGCCCACAAAGGTCACGTCGGTGCGGGTGCGGGTCAGGGCCTCGTACTTCTTGTACAGCTCGGCGTTTTCGGGGCGCGGTACCGGGTAATAGGGGTCCCCCTCGGCGCGCGGGTATTCATACACCACGCTGGTCTGCGCATGGCGCTGCCCGGTGATGTACTTGAACTCGCTGATGCGGGTGTACCCGTAATCATTGGGGTAGTTCACGGTGCCCACGGCCTGGAATTGCTCGACTGGATGCGTTTCGTGCACGAATTCCAGGCTCCGGTAGGGCAGCCGGCCGTAACAATGGTCAAAAAAGGCGTCCACCGGGCCGGTATAGATCATATGAGCCCAGGGCACCAGCGCCTGAATCTCGCGGTAATCGGTGTTCAGCATCACCTTGATGTTCGGGTGCGCCAGCATGGCCTCGAACATGCGGGTGTAGCCGTGCAGCGGCATGGCCTGATAGGTGTCGGTGAAATAGCGGTTGTCGCGGTTGGTGCGCGTGGGCACCCGCGCCGTGACCGAGGCGTCCAGTTCGCTGGGATCCAGACCCCACTGCTTGCGGGTGTAGCCCCGGAAGAACTTCTGGTACAGGTCGCGCCCCACCTTGGACACCACCACGTCCTCGCTGGTGCGCACCTGTTCCACCGGCTCGGCCACTGAGGCGAAGAAACTCTCCACCTCAAAGGCCGTGAGGTTCAGGCCGTACAGCCCATTCACTGTATCCAGGTTGATGGGAATGGGCAGCTGCTGGCCGTCCACGCTCGCCAGCACCCGGTGCTCGTAGGGGCGCCACGCCGTGAACTGCGACAGATACTCGAACACGTCTTTGCTGTTGGTGTGGAAGATATGCGGGCCGTACGGGTGAATGAGAATTCCGGCGTCGTCGTAGCGGTCATAGGCATTGCCGCCGATGTGCGCGCGGCGGTCCACGATCAGCACCCGCTTGCCGGCGTCACGGGCCAGCCGCTCGGCCAGCACGGCGCCGGCAAAGCCTGCCCCCACGATCAGGTAATCAAAGCCCCCGGCTTCGCCCAGCGCGGCCCCCTCAGTCATTGGCGCCTGCCATCAGGGGGCTGGCCACACGGGCCGTGGGCTGGGCGGCCAGCGGCTCAATGTGCCGGTCCATGGCCTGCCACGTGGCGTCCCAGGACTGCTGTGCCAGCACGGCGTCGGCGCGCTCCAGGCGGTGGGCGGCCGCCGGAGTGCCGCGCTCGGCCAGAGCAGCGGCGCAGGCGGCTTCAAAAGCGTCTGCACCGTCGGCAATGCGCACCAGATCGCGCTCGCCGTAGGGGCGCACCACGTCGCGGATGCCGGTAGACACCACGCTCAGGCCCGCGGCGAGGTACTCGGGCGTCTTGGTGGGGCTGATGAACTCGGTGGCGGGGTTGTGGGCGAAGGGCAGCAGCCCCACGTCCCAGTGGGCAAAGTACACGGGCAGTTCGGCGTACGGCTTCATGCCCAGGTAGTGCAGATTGGGGCCCTGCGGCAGCGTGGCCGGGTCAATCTTGACCACGGGGCCAATCAGCACAAACTGCCACTCCGGGCGGCGCCGCGCCACCTCGCCCAGCAGGGCCACGTCCAGGCGCTCGTCAATCACGCCGGCAAAGCCCAGGCGCGGCCCCGGAATGCCGGCCTGGTCCGCGGGCTGCGGCGGCAGCGCACGGGCCTGCCGGAAGTGGGCGGTATCTACACTGGAAGGAAAGGGGTGCACATTGGGGTGCCGGGCGGTCTTGGCTTCATACAGGCGGTGGCCGCCCGTGAAGACCACGTCGGCGCGGCGAAACAGCTCGTCCTCGCGGGCGCGCAGTTCGGGGGGGGCGCCGTGAAAATTGGCCAGTTCGTCCATGCAGTCGTAAATCACGGTGCGCGGGGTCAGCAGGGCCGCCACCGGCAGTTCCATGGGCGTGTACACCCACAGGTCGTACTCCGGGGTGTCCTCGGCGTCCAGAAACTCGGCCAGCAGGGCAGCGGTGCGGGCCTGAGACTCGGCCGGGCTGTGGCCCACCTCGATGTGCGGCGTGCAGACCACCACCCCCGAAGGCTCGCGGCGCACGTCCAGGCGGTCGCGCCACTCGCCGAAGAAGGGCTCTTCCACGTAATACACCGTGCGGGTGCGGGCGGCGTGGGTCATGAGGTGCTGGGGCCGCTGAAACACGAAGTCCCAGCGCAGATGGGCCAGGACCACCAGGGCCGGGCAGGATGACTGAAGACGGGACATAGGGGCCTCCTGCCCAGAACGCGGGCATGTAGAGAAGGGAAAAAGTGGGAAACAGCACTCCGCTGTTGTGCCGATAGGGTTGACTATAAACGGCGCGTCCTGCACGCTGTTTTCGCTGATCTTTAATTCTTCTTACGCTAGGTCCGGATGCAGGTAAAGAACGCTTCATGTCGTGGGGCCACCCCCAGAAGCGGTGACCCACACTGCTGCCCCGGTCCGGTCCTACCCGTTGATGAGTTCGCCGCCGTTGGGGTGAATGACCTGCCCGGTGATGTAGGTGCTGTCTTCTGAAGCCAGGAACACAAAGGCCGGGGCCACCTCGGCGGGCTGCCCGGCCCGGCCCAGCGGCACGTCCTGGCCAAAAGAGCCCACCTTCTCGGCATCAAACGTGCTGGGAATCAGCGGGGTCCAGATGGGCCCGGGCGCCACGGCATTCACGCGAATCTTCTGCTCGGCCAAGTTGCCGCTGAGGCTGCGGGTAAAGGCCACGATGGCGCCCTTGGTACTGGAATAATCCAGCAGTTCGGGGCTGCCCCGGTACGCCGTGACGCTGGTGGTGTTCACGATGCAGTCGCCCGCTTTCAGGTGGGGCAGCGCGGCCTGCACCAGATAGAACATGGCAAAGATATTGGTGCGGAAGGTGCGCTCCAGCTGCTCGGGTGTGATGTCCGCGACGCTCTTTTGTGGGTGCTGCTCGGCGGCATTGTTCACCAGCACGTTCAGGCCACCCAGGGTGTCCACCGTGCGCTGCACGGCGCTCTGGCAGAATGCGGGGTCGCCCACATCACCGGCCAGCAGCAGGCCCCGGCGCCCCTCGGCCTCAATCATGGCCAGGGTGGCGCGGGCGTCCCCGTCCTCGTCGAGGTAGACGATGGCCACGTCCGCGCCTTCGCGCGCAAAATGCACCGCCACGGCGCGGCCAATGCCGCTGTCCCCGCCGGTAATCAGGGCCACCTTGCCCGCCAGCTTGTCGCTGCCCCGGTACCCTTCACGGATCACCACCGGCGCCAGGCTCATGTCGGCTTCCACGCCCGGCTGCTGCTTCTGCGTCTCGGCGGGCGTGTCCTGGGGCATCTGGTCGGCGGGGGCGGTTTCGGGTTGCTGCTCCGGGCTGGGGGTGTCTGGCGTCATGAAAACTCCTGAAATGAACAAGGTGAAGGGAAGGCGGAAGGGTCGGCCGCTGCTTAGTCTGGGGGCCAGCGCCACAGGCCAGGAGAGGCGCAGCTAAAGCCCGGTTCATGTGCCCTGGCCCGGGCACCCCGGCTTCAGGCGGGCGGTGGAACCCGCCAGGGGGCAGCCTGGGGCGCCGGCGGGCAGGGGAGGGAAGGGGTCTGTTCTGGGCCGCTGGCCCACCAGCGCTCCAGCGCCTGCGCCAGCGGCGGCAGTGGCCAGCCGCGCTCACTGCGCAGGGCCGGGTCGGGCACGGAAAGAGCTGGCCCGGTGGGCGCCGCCCCAGCCAGTGCCGGCCCGGTTCCCTGACCCGGCCACCCGGCCAGCGCCCGCTGCCACGCCGCGGTGGTGAGCGGCGCGCCGTGGGTCAGGTGCCACACCCCGCGCTCGCCGTCCAGCAGCAGGTTCAGGGCCTCGTGCAGCAGGTCCGGCGCGTACACCGGCGAGATCAGGAGGTCCCGGGCCAGCCCTCCCCCAGTGGACGGCGCGCCCAGGGCCAGCACGCCGCTGTCCTGGGGAGCGCCCGTGCCGAACAGGGCCCCGGCGCGCACCACCAGCGCCTGCGGGCAGCGGGCCAGTACCCAGCGCTCGGTCTGGGCCAGCTGCCGCGCGGCGGGGTCGGCGGGGGCCACCGGATCATGCTCGGCGTGGGCCGCCGCCCCAGCGCGGCCAAACACCCCGGCCCCAGAGAAGCTCAGCAGGGGCAGGCCCTGCGCCGCGCAGGCGCTGGCCAGCCGCGCCGCCCCGCGCCCCACCACGCCGCCGGGCAGGTTGACCACCGCCCAGGGTGAGGCGGCCCCCAGCACCGCCGCGCGCGCCGCCGGCGCCAGACCGGCCCAGGCATGTGGGTTCAGGGTCACCGTGGGCAGGCCCCGCACCGCGCAGATGTCGCGCAGGGTCTGGTCCAGGGGCCCGCCTGCGCCCACGATCAGCAGCGGCGGGCCACCAGCAGGCTGGGCCTGCACCTCGCCCTGCGGCGGGTACAGCAGGCGCCCCGCCCGCGCCCACCAGCCGGGAGACAGCGCCAGCGCGCTGACCGGCGCGTCGTGGGCCAGTGCCCGCGCCAGCTGCGCCAGCGCCGTGGGGCGCGGCTGGGGCGCGCGCACGTCCCACAGCCCGCTTTCGTAGTGGCCTTCCCGGCGGGTCAGCAGGCTGTTCCACTCGAACGCCCCGAACGCGGCCCAGGCGGTCACGGCGCGCACATCGGCGCCCTGGGCCTGGGCGCCTTGCGCGCCCTGCCACGCGGCCCAGAACCAGCGCAGTTGCTCTTCACGGGTGCAGTTCAGGTGCACCTCGGTGATGGCCAGGGGGCGGCCATAGCGGGCGTGGGCCTCCAGCAGCCGGGCCCGGGGGCCGCCGTGCGGCGCGCCCAGCACCCGCACCGCTTCCACATCGGCGTAGTGCTCGCGGCCATTCCCGCCGTGGGTACACGCCGGGTAACGCGCCAGCCGCTCGTCCAGAAAGCGCTCGCCGGTCACGTAGACATTCAGCCCCAGCACGTCCGGCGCACAGGGGTGATCGGCAAACCACAGCAGTTCATCCTCAGTGGCCCCCGACCAGCGCAGGTACCCCCAGAGCGGATGGTCCCGGGTGACGCGGCCCAGCAGCAGATCGAAGGTGAGCCAGCGCCGCTCATTTTCAAAGTCGGCCTGGGCCTGCAGGTGCGGCGTGCTGTGGGTGCGCCCCAGGTCCTCGGTCTGGATGAGCTGGGCCTGCGGATTGATCTCGCGGATGGCCTGCATGGCCAGCACCGTGGCCTGCAGCTGGTGTTTGAGGGCCAGCCAGCAGCTGCGTTCGTCGCGGCCGTGGGGATACCAGTGCCCGTACAGTCCCGAGAAGCGGGCGGTGGTCAGCGGTTCGTTCACTGGTGTGTAGGCCGCCAGATCCGGGTACCGCCGGGCCACTGCGCGGGCGTAGGCCACCAGCCCAGGCACGAATTCGGGGTCCAGCAGGTGGGTGTGCCGGGGGCCACCGCCGTGGTGGACCAGTCCGGCGATAGGCTGCACCCCCCGGGCCTTCAGGCGCGCGAGGCGCTGGTCCGCCCAGCGCCAGTCGGCGCGGTCCAGACCTTGCGGCGCTGTGCGCTCCCACAGCAGCGCGAGGCGCACGGCGCTGGCCCCCAGATCGGCCAGCCGGTCCATGTCCTCGGGGCGCTCATCGGTGCCGCACAGCGCCTGCTGGTCAAGCACCATGTCCCCCACGCGGCTCACGGTGGGCTCGATGCCGGCCCACAGCGCTGGGGGGCGGGTCATGCGGGCTGCGCCGCGCCGCAGCAGCGGCGCAGGGCGCAGGGGCGTGACCCCATGGGGGCCTCCGGGGTGCACTGGAACAGGCGCTGGGCCTGGGGCCAGACGGGCCGCTTCAAACGGGCCTTCATATGGGCGGGCCGCCGAGCCGCCCAGACCGGGTGGGGGAGGTGGGTCTCAGTCATGACGGGCCTCCGGGTTAGACACAGGACAAGGGCGCGGCAGGCTGAACAGGCCTTGCCGTGTGGGCGGCGCCAAGCACCGGCGCCCAGCCCGCGAAAGAGCATGAAGATGTGTGATAACGCACAGGCATGCCCCAGCCTAGGTCAGCTCTGGCCGGCGGCCGTTCGGGGTTTATTAAGACGGCTCGCCCTCTTTCCGAGAAAGACCTGAAGGACTCTTCATGTTGCCGGGCCCCTGACGGGCGGGGCCGGGCCCCCCAGCCCGTTACGCCGGGGCGTGGCTCTGGGGCAGGTTGGCCGCGCCGAACCAGTACAGGTCCAGCAGTTCCACCACCCGCAGGAATTCCGTCATGGTGGCCGGTTTACTCAGATACGAGTTGGCCTGCAGGGCGTAGGCCCGCTGCACATCGGCCTGTGCGCTGGAGGTGGTGAACACGACGACCACGAGGTGGCGCAGCCCTGGGTCGGCGCGCACCGCTTGCAGCACCTCGAAGCCGCTGATGCGCGGCATGTTCAGGTCCAGCAGCATGAGGTGCGGCAGGGTGCCGCCCCCCAGGGCCGCGCGCAGCTGCCGCAGGGCGTCCTCGCCGTCCCGGGCCACCTGCAACTGTACCGGCAGACCAGCCATCTCCAGCGCCGCTTCCATCAGAAACACGTCGGCCTCGTTGTCCTCCACCAGCATCAGCCGCACGGCTTCACGCTCCATGGGCCGCCTCCGGGGGGTCGGGCAGCAGCAGGGTCAGGGTGCAGCCCTGGCCGGGCGCCGACTGCAGGGTCAGGCGGCCGCCGTGGCGCTCGGCAATGCGGCGGCACAGCGCCAGCCCGATGCCGTTGCCGGGCGAATGCTCCCGGCGCTCCAGGCGCTGAAACAGACCAAACACCTTGTCATGATATTCCGGGGCAATGCCCGGCCCCTGGTCCTGCACCGACACGGCCCAGCCCGGGCCCTGGCGCGCGGCGAACACCTGCACCCGGGGCGGCTGACCCCCGAAGGTCAGGGCGTTGCGCAGCAGATGGCGCAGCACGGTGCGCAGCTCTTCCGGGTCGCCCTGCACGGTGGGCAGCGCCCCCAGCTCTATCTGGGCCCCGGTCGCCGTCACCTCCGGGGTCAGTTCGGCCAGCACCTGCGCGCCCAGGGCCCCCAGATCGGCCGCTCGGGGCGGGGTGGGCGGCGCCGAGAGCAGGGCCGTGTAGGTGTACAGATCGGCGGTCAGGCTGCGCAGGCGGGCGGTTTCCTGGCGCAGAAAGCGCAGCGTCCGCTCGCCGCCCTCGTCCATCTGCGGGCGGTATTTCAGCTCGAACAGGTCGGCAAACTGGGTGATCAGCCGCACCGGTTCCTGCAGGTCATGGGCAATCACAAAGGCGTACTGCCGCCACTCGGCGTTGGCGCGTTCCAGTTCGGCGTTCAGGGCGCGCACCACCCCCAGGCGCTCGCCCAGGTGCGCCGTCAGGGCCAGTTGCAGTTCGCCCGCCTCTTCCAGTTCGCCGGGGTGCCACGGCGCGGCGCGCCCGCGCACGGTCTGCAGGTAGGTGTCAAAAGACTGCCGGGGGCCCAGTTCGCCCTTGGCCGCTTCTGGCGGCGCGCCCCCCCAGGCCACCTGCGTGGTCAGGGCCGGGCGCAGCCACACCACGCCCTCCTGCCAGCCGGCCCCCACGGTGATGGCCAGCAGGCCACAGGCGGCGTCGCCCAGCGGGGTGCCGGGCCACGCTTCGCCCAGCGCCTCGGTGTGCTGCACCGGCCCCGGCTGGGTGCGCAGCCACGTCAGCAGGGCCCCCACCTGAGCGCCCGGCAGCGGCGGCCCGCACACGCGCCACTGGTCTTCAAAAAACACCACGGCGCGCTCGGCCCGCATCAGGCCCGGCAGGTCGAGCGCCGGCTGGCTCAGGGTCTCCAGTGGGGTCACCGAATGCGCCGCCGCCGCCAGAATGCGGGTGCGCCGGGCCTGCAGGGTCTGGCGAAAGGCGTCGGTGTCGGCGCGCGCCTTGAGGCCCAGCTGCAGGTTCAGCAGCCGGCCCAGGTACTCCAGCGCCGTGCGGGTGGCGGGCGGCACCACGTGGGGCGCGCTGTGGTGGCAGGCGATCAGGCCCCACAGCCGCCCCTCCTGCACCAGCGAGACCGAGAGGCTGGAGCGCACGCCCATGTTGCGCAGGTACTGCAGGTGCATGGGCGAGGTGGCGCGCAGCACCGCGCCGCCCAGAGGGGGAGGGGCGCCCGTCTGCGGGTTGAGCCGCGGCTCCAGTGGAGCGGGGAGGGCCTCAGTGTCGGCAGTCAGGCGCAGCAGGTGGCGCACGTACAGCGCGCGGGCCTGTGCCGGAATATCGGATTCCGGAAAGCGGTGGCCCAGAAAGGGCTTCAGGTCCGCGTGGCGCGCCTCGGCCATCACCTCACCGCTGGCGTCCGGGGCAAAGCGGTAGATCATCACGCGGTCAAAGCCGGTCAGTTCCCGCACCCGTTCGGCGGCCACCTGGGCCAGCTCTGCCAGGGTGTTGGCCCCCTCCAGGGCAAAGGCGGCGTTGCGCAGCACCTGGGGCCCGCTGGCGTCCTGGGCCTCGTCGGCTTCCAGTTCCAGCACCAGCAGCGCCCCCACCCGGTGGGCGGTCAGGGCCCAGGTGCCTCCGGGCCAGCGCAGCAGCGCGCGGTACTGCAGGGCGTCGGGCACGCCGGCTGGCAGCGCGGCCAGCAGGGGCGCCAGGGCCTCCTGGCCCAGCAGCGTGTCCAGGCCCTGCCCGCGCAGCTCGGCCGGGGAGGTGCCCAGCAGCGCGCCGGTGTTCGCGCTGACCTGCAGAATCTGCCCACTGTCCGCGTCGGCCGTGAGCAGCGCGCCGTGGGGCTGCACGGCCCCGGGCACCTGAATGGGTTCGCGCTCGCAGTTCTGCGCCGTGATGGCGGGCCCGCCCAGGTAGGTGGGCAGCAGCAGATCGGCCGCGGGGGGTTCGGCGCTCACGCGGCCACCGGGCCCAGCGCCTGCTCAAAGCGCGCAAAGGCCGCCTGGGCGCCGGCAATCACGGCGGGCGCCTGTTCAGGGGTCACGTGGGCGGTCATGGCCTGCCGGTACTGGCGCCACATGGCCCCCGTGGCCGGGCCATAGCCGTGAAAGTACGCGCCGCCCGCCTGCGGGCTCAGGCCCAGCGTGCCCTGCAGGTGGCGCGAGATGATCTGACCGCCCAGCGTGGCGCCCTCCAGCACGTACAGGACCCCCAGGGCGCCGGGCAGGTCCAGTGCGGGGCCCGGCAGTGGGGTGGGGGCCGCCACCGCCTGGCCCAGCGCGGCCAGATCGCGCCGTAAGAGGGGCATTTTCTGGCGCTCGTGGGCCGCGAAGGCCCCGGGGAAGCTCAGTGCCTGCACCTGGGCTTCCAGCGGCGCCACAGCCCAGGCCACCTGTGTCAGCAGCTGGGTATACAGGGCCCGGGTCAGGTCGGGGCGCAGCACGGGCATCAGGGCCTCGACCGCGCGGTGCTGGGCGGCCGTGGCCTCCTGGAGCTGCGTCATGATCATGGACGCCTCTGACCCTAGCACGGGCACCCGGGGTTCACGCCCTGCGCCGCCTTCACGCGGCGGGCAGGGTAAACCAGAAGGTGCTGCCCCCGCCGGGTTCGCTTTCCACCCCGATCTCGCCCCCATGCGCCTGCACGATCTTGCGGCAGATGGCCAGACCCAGCCCGGTGCCGCTATAGCTTTCGCGGCGGTGCAGACGCTGAAACATCTCGAAGATGCGCCCAAAATACTGCGGCTCAATGCCGATGCCGTTGTCGCGCACCTGAATGCGCCACAGCCCCGGGGCCGGGCCCGGCTGCGCCCAGACCTGCACCCGGGCCGCTGCCCCCTCGCGGCGGAACTTCAGCGCGTTGCCCACGAGGTTCTGCAGCAGCTGCGCCAGCTGCGGCGCGTCGCCCAGCACGGTGGGCAGCGGCTCCACCTCAAACTGCGCCTGCGCCTCCTCGGCCAGGGCCTGCAGGCGGTCCAGGGCTTCTTGCAGCGGCTCGGCCAGCGGCACCGGGCGCAGGGGCCGGGGCCCGGCGTTCAGGCGGGCGTAGTGCAGCAGATCGTCAATCTGCGCTTTCATGCGCGCGCTGCCCTCCTGAATAAAGCGGAGGTACTGCGCCGTCCTGGGGTCCAGCCCCGGCCCCGCGCGGCTGACCAGCAGCGCCGTGAAACTGGTGATGGTGCGCAGCGGTTCTTGCAGGTCGTGGCTGGTGACATAGGCAAAGCGTTCCAGTTCGCTGTTGGAGCGCTGCAGGGCCAGCGTCTGTGCTTCCAGCGCCCGCGTCTGCGCTTCCAGGGCTTGCGTCTGGGCCTCCAGGGCCTGCGTGCGCTCGGCCACCCGCGCTTCCAGGGTCTGGTTCAGGGCGCGCAGCTCGGCCCCGGCGCGGTCGCGTTCTTCCTCGGCGCGCACAAAGGCGGTGATGTCTTCCAGCAGCGCCAGCAGGCCCGGACCGTGCGCGGGCCGCTGCATGGCGCTCAGGTGCACGCGCAGCACCTGCCGCTCGCCGCCCAGCGGGCGCTCCAGCCGCACGGCCCCCGGCACCGGCCCGGGCGGGAACGCCGGCAGCGCCGCGCGCAGGTTCAGGCCCGCACGCAGCTCGGGCAGCAGGCGGGCAGCGGCTGGGTTCCAGTCCACCGCCTGCCCCTGCAGGTTCAGCGTGACCACCCCCAGCGGGGCCTGGTCCAGCAGGTGTTCCAGAAAGGGTGCGGGCGCCGGCACCGCTGCAGGGGAGAGCTGCGCGTTCGTGCGCGCCACCTGCCGGGCGTGCTCGCGGCGGGTGCGGGTCTGGGCAGCTGCAGCCTGCAGCGCGGGCCCCAGCTCCTCAGGCGGCTCGTTCACCCAGGCCAGGTGGGGACCAATCTGCGGAGTAAAGCGCGCGGCCTGCAGCAGCGCCTGTGCGGGCGCGGGCGGGCCCAGGAGCCGCACGGCCAGCAGGCGGTCGGCGGCGTGCAGGCGCTGAATCACTCGCAGCGCCTGTGGCGTGCCCGTGCCCAGCAGGACGGCGTCCACCGGCTCGCCCCCGCCCTGCACCCGGGCCAGCAGCTCGTCGGCGCTGGGCACGCCGCTCACGCCCGGGGGCAGGGGCTCTGGCAGGCCGTACCCCAGAATCAGGCCCATTTATTCCCCCAGCAGCGGCTGGTCCAGCAGGGCGCGCCCGGTCCACAGCCGCAGCAGATCGGTGGTGGGCGACATGACCGGCGCGGCGCGCACGTCGCGCAGGTGCCGGTCCAGCGCGCTGCCATCGCGGTAGGTCACGCCGCCCATCAGGCTCATGGCCTCGTTGACCACCAGCACGGCCGTATCGGCCACAGCAGCCTTGCACGACAGCAGCGCGGGCAGCGCCGCCGGGTCGCCCGCGTCGCCGGCCTGGGCGGCGGCGTAGGCCAGCTGCCGCGTGCGTTCCAGTTCGCTCCACAGCCCGCCCACCCGGTACTGCAGCACGTTTTCCTGGGCGGCGGTGCGGCCACTGTGGCTGTAGGTGCGCGCTTTCAGGTGCGAGATAGCCTCGCGCAGCGCGGCGTCGGCCACGCCCAGGTAGGTGCCGGTCATGGCCATCAGGAAATAGGGCGCCACCACATTGAACACGTACCAGATCTGATCGCCCACCGCGCCCAGCAGATCGCTGGCCGGCACCTGCACCCCGCGCAGCTCCAGGCGCCGCGCCGAATTGCCGCGCATGCCCAGGCCAGCCCAGGGCTCGCCCCAGGTCATGCCCGGGGTGCCTTCTGGCAGGACAAAGCAGGAAAAATCCCCCAGATCAGCGTCCTGAGAGCGGGCCGAGACCACATAGGAATCGGCGTGGGCGCCGTTGGTCACGAAGGTCTTGGTGCCGTTGGCTTCAAAGCCGCCGCCTGCCCGCGCCCGCAGGTCCAGCTGCGGGTAATAGAAATGCGCGCCTGTGCCCGGCTCACTCAGGGCCAGGGTGGTCAGGTGCTCGCCCGCGCAGATGGGGCCCAGATAGCGCGCCTGCTGCGCGGGCGTGGCCTTGGCCGCCATCACGGCCGCGCCCACATGGTGCATGCCGAAGGTGATCGCGCTGGACGCGCAGTGCTGCCCCAGCAACTCGCACACCCGGGTGAGGGTGTGCAGGCCGTGCCCCAGGCCGCCCAGCGCGGCTGGCACCACCAGCCCGCCCAGCCCCGCTGCCTGCAGGGCCCGCAGGTTTTCCCCGGGCCAGCGCGCCTCCTCGTCGGTCTGCCGGGCGCGGGCCTGCACCGGGCCCCGGGCCACCTCGGCGGTCAGGCCCAGCACCGCGTCCTGGTTCAGCGGCGCACGCGCGGTCACCGCGCCGCCTCCGGGCGGCCCACGGCCCCGGGCGCGCTGGCCCTGACGTCCTGCCTGTTACCTGACCTCACAGAGCCGGAAGGTACCACGGCCGGGCCTGGCCCATCGTGGCCGCGCCGCTGAGCTGTCCTGCCGCAGGGCGCTGGGGGCGCTACACTCCTGGGGTGCTCCCCCCCGCCGAGGACGCTGCCCCAGGCGCCTTTCCCCTGACGGGCGCGCAGGCCCAGCAACTGCTGACCGTGGCCCGCGCCCTGTTCCGGGCGGTCAGTCGCGCCGATGTCAAACGCGTGATTCTGGACGAGGCCCTGCGTGTGACCGGGGCCTACGGCGGCACGTTGATCAACGTGGTGGACGATCAGACGCTCTACATGGTGCGCGCTGCCGGCTACGACCAGCCGCTGCAGGACACCTGGCAGCGCTTTCCCATGGACCCGGCGTATCCGGTGGTCCAGGCCATCCAGGAGCGCCGGGCCATCTTTGCCTCGCTCCCGGAGGTCCACGCGCAGTTTCCGGCCCTGCTGCCCCTGTTGCAGCCGCACACCTGGGCCATCGCCGCCCTGCCCCTGATGGCGCGCCAGGAGGTGCTCTCGGCGGTCACGCTGTCGTTCCGGGACGAGACGGCCATGACCCCGGAGCGGCAGGCCTTCATGGGCCTGCTGGCCGACCTGTGCGCCGAGGCGCTGGAGCGCGGGCGGCTGCACGACGCCCAGCAGCGGGCCCGCGAACGCGCCACCGTGCTCTCGGAAGTCAGCCGGGTGCTGGCGTCCTCGCTGGACGTGCAAGAGACGCTGCAGCGCATTACCTCACAGGTCATTGCTCATGTGGCCGACTGGTGCGCCGTGTACCAGCCGGACGGAGCCGGGGGCCTGCACCTGGCCGCCGTGGCCCACCAGGACCCGGCGAAGGTGGAGCGGCTGCGGGAGCTGCTGGCCCGCTTTCCCTCCGATCCCACCACCCCGGGCAGCGGCGCCTGGGTCATGGCCACCGGCCAGGACGTGCTGCTGAGCGTGATTCCACCCGCGCTGCTGGACAACCTGCCCACCCAGGCGCAGCGCGAGGCCGTGGCCGACCTGGGGCTGCACTCCCTGATTCAGGTGCCCATGAACGTGCGGGGGCGCCGGGTGGGGGTGCTGGGCGTGGCGTCCTCTCATCCGGCGCGCACCTACGGCCCCGATGACCTGGACCTGGTGCGCGAACTGGCGCAGCGCGCCGCCCTGGCCCTGGACAATGCCGAGCTGTACGAGGCCGCGCAGTTCAGCGCGCAGCGCTACCGCTCGCTGGTAGACGCCACCCGCCAGACCGTGTGGACCAACAGCGCCAGCGGCCACATGCTGGGCGAGCAGCCCGGCTGGGCCAGACTCACCGGCCAGCCCCGCGAGGTCTATGAAGGCTACGGCTGGGCCGAGGCCCTGCACCCCGAGGACTACGAGCGCACCCTGGCGGCGTGGCACCGCGCCGTGGAGCAGCAGGCCATCTACGAGGTGCACCAGCGCGTGCGGGTGGCTGGCGGCCGGTACCGGCACTTTCACGTCAAGGCCGAGCCGGTCACCAATGCCGACGGCACCATCCGGGAATGGGTGGGCGTGCACACCGACATCACCGATCAGCTGGAAGCCGAGCAGGAGCTGCGTGACCGGGAAGCCCGCTACCGCGCCCTGGTGGAGCACGCCGCCGTGGGGGTGGGCCGCACCGACCGGCAGGGCCGCTGGCTGGATGTCAACCGCGCGGCTGAAACGCTGCTGGGCTACAACCGCGCCGAACTGCTCAGCCTGAGCTTTCAGGACGTGACCCACCCGGATGACCGTTACCAGGGCGGCGCCCACCCGTACTGGCGCCTGGTGGCGGGGGAACACGAGGCCTTTACCATTGAAAAGCGCTACCTGCGCAAAACCGGGGAGGTGGTGTGGGCGAGCACCACCGTTTCAGCCGTGCGCAGCCCGGCCGGCGAGTTCGAATACGCCGTGGCGGTGCTCAACGACATCACCGCGCGCAAGCAGGCCGAGGAGCAGGCCCGCCAACTGGCGCGGGTGATTGAGGAAAGCGGCGACTTCGTGGGCATGGCCACCCTGGACGGGCAACTGCAGTACATCAACCCGGCGGGGCGCGCCCTGGTGGGTCTGGGCGAGGCTGAGGTGCCCGGCCTGCGCGTGACCGACCTCTTCCTGAGCGCCGACCTGCCGTTCGTGCAGGAGGTGATCCTGCCCGCCACCCGCGCGCAGGGCCGCTGGACGGGCGATTTCCGGTTCCGGCACTTTCGCAGCGGCGAGGCCATTGACGTGAGTGCCAACCAGTTCGTGGTGACCGACCCGGGGTCCGGCGAGCCGGTGGCGCTGGCCACCGTGACGCGCGACATCCGCGAACGCAAGCGCGCGGAGGCCGAGGTGCGCGCGCTGAACGCCGCCCTGGAAGAGCGGGTGGCCGAGCGCACGGCCGAACTGCAGCAGGCCAACCGGGAACTGGCGCGCAGCAACACCGAGCTGGAGCGGTTTGCCTTCGTGGCCTCTCACGACCTGCAAGAACCGCTGCGCAGCATCGCCTCCTTTTCGGAGCTGCTCAACCGCCGCTACGGCGAGCGGCTGGATGACCAGGGCCGCCGGTATCTGGACATCGTGACGCGCGGCGCCCAGCGCATGAAGGTGCTGATCGATGACCTGCTGGTGTTCTCGCGCCTGAACGCCGTGCACGAGCCGTTTGGGCGCGTGGACATGAACGAGGTGGCGCGCGAGGCCCTGGCGCGGCTGCACGCGGCCACCCAGGCGGCGGGCGCGCAGGTGCAGGTGGGCCCGCTGCCCGTGGTGTCGGGCGCCCCGGAAGAACTGACCCGGCTCCTGCAGAACCTTGTGGGCAACGCCCTGAAATTCCGCCGCGAGGGCGTGCGCCCCGAGGTGCGCGTGAGCGCGCAGCCGGCTGGCCGGGCGTGGCAGTTCACGGTGGCCGACAACGGCATCGGCATTGAGCCGGAGTACCAGGGCAAGGTGTTTGAAATGTTTCAGCGCCTGCATCTGCGCGACCGCTACGAGGGCACCGGCCTGGGTCTGGCCATCGTGCGCAAGGTCGCCGAGCGGCACGGCGGCGCCGTGTGGCTGGACAGCGAACCCGGGCGCGGGACCTCGGTGCATTTCACCCTTCAGGGGGAAGATTCGCCCGCCCAGCCGCAGGGGGACTGGCCTTAAGCGCGCCCCACCGGCTGGATGCAGTGGGACCCCAGGTCACCCCAGAGCCCGGGCCGCTGTTGCCCGCATCCCTCGGATTAAACCCTATGCAAACGCTCCTGTTGAAGGGCCCATCAGTGCTGCTGGGTGGCGTGGCGGCGGCGTTTGGCGGCGTACATGCGTTCATCGGCCAGGGTCAGGCGGGTGGACCGGCTGGGGGCGTCGTTCCAGCGCACCACGCCGGTGCTGGCGCCCGTGCGCTGCACCGTGATCTGCTGCGCGGCGCCCATGGCCACGTCAATGCGCTCCAGCAACTCTTCCTGGGACTGGTCGGGCACCAGCAGGGCAAACTCGTCGCCGCCCACGCGGTAGGCCGCGCCCCCCTCGCCCACCTGCGCGGCCAGCGCGGCGCCGAACACCTGCAGCAGGCGGTCCCCCTGTGCGTGGCCCTCGGTGTCGTTCACACCCTTCAGGCCGTCCACATCCACCAGGGCCAGGGCAAAGGGCTCGCCAGCCGCCTCACGCGTGTCCAGGTCCTCGTCAAAAGCCCGGCGGTTGAACAGTCCCGTCAGGGCGTCCTGGCGGGCCTGCTCATGCACCTGCTGCAGGGCCGCGTGGCGCTGCAGGGCGTGGCGAATGGTGCGTCCGGCGGCCTCCAGCAGCGTGCGGTCCCCGGCGCGCCAGTCGGTGACCGCGTGCCCCTGCACCCGCAGGGCCAGCAGCAGGGTGGGGCCAGCCTCGCCCTCGCCCAGCGGCACCCAGGCGGCCTGGGCCACCCCCGCTTCCACCAGTGCCGGCAGCGCCTGGGGGTGAGCGGCGTAGTTGGCCAGGTACAGCGGGCGGTCCAGGCCCCGCAGCGTGCGGGTCACGCCGCCCGGCAGGTGGGGCAACTGCTCGGCCAGCGCCAGCACCTGGGCCGGGAGGCCAGGCTGGTGGTGCGCGGCCTGCACCGTGAAGCTGTCGCCGTGCCAGGTCAGCAGGCCGGCGTAGTCGGCGCCGATGGCCTCACTGATCAGCGAGGCTGCCGCCAGGGTGGCCGCTTCGGGCTCCAGGTCCAGGTCCATCAGGCTGCTCACACCTTCCAGAATGCGGGCCTGTTCCAGGGTGCGGCGCAGTTCGGCCACCTGCTGGCGCTGCGCCTGGGCGTCGTGCTGCGCCTCAAGCTGCTGGCGGCGCAGTTCCAGTTCATTCATGGCAATGGCCGCGAGGTCCTGCAGGGCCTGCAGGTCCCCGGGGCTCAGGGGATGCGGCTTGTCATCGGTCACGCACAGGGTCCCAATGCGGTGCCCGGCCGGCGAGATCAAAGGCGCCCCCGCGTACATGTGAATGTGCGGGGCGCCAGTCACCATCGGGTTCTGGCGGAACCGGGCGTCCTGGGGGGCGTTTTCCACCACCAGCGGGCGGTCATCCAGAATGGTCCAGGCGCAGAAAGAATCGTGCCGGGGCGCGGTGGTGTCGCCCAGACCGTAGGCGGATTTGCCCCATTGCCGGTGCTGGTCCACCAGATTCAGCACCGCCACCGGCACGTTCAGCACCCGCGCGGCCAGCCGGGTAATGCGGTCAAAGGTCTCGTCCTGGCCGGTGTCCAGAATCTGGTAGCGCGCCAGATCGAGCAGGCGGCGGTATTCATCTGCTGGAAGGGGAGCGGCAGTCACACGGCAGAGTAGACCGCGCCGCCTGACAGCAGACTTGCGCCTGTCCAACAATGTGGCAGGTAAAGGTCAGCGGTGGGCATCCCCTGCCGACCAGTCAAAACTCGTCAGGCAACGAAAATTCGGCGCCCGTAGCGTGTCTGTGCAAAGAGACGAATGTCCGGGAATTGGAAGAACATTCAGTTCTTTCCGGGATGTTCCGGAAATGGGCGGCATCCGTATACAGCGCAAGAAACATGGACGCCGTGCACTCTCAGTGTTTCGACTGGGCCTCCACCGTGTTCAATCTCCTGGTCTGCCCGTCTCCCCGGTCCTGGCGGGCGTTGTCTCCCCTGATGCTGCGGAGTGACCGGCAGTCAGTACTGTGACATTCCTGGCTGAGCCTCCTCTTCATATGTTTTATGATCTCTTCAGGAGACTCATAAATGCCGAACAGTCCTACGGGGATTCACGCCATACCCTGCACCGAGTCCATCCTCCTCTTGCGCCGGCGCTCCGCATGAAACGCCCCTTTCTTCTGGCGTCCATCTGCGCCCTGTTGATTGGCTGCGGGGCCCCCACACCAGTGCCTCTTCCCAGCCCAGTTTCTGGCCCTTCCACCCCTGAGGGCCCTCGATCCCTTGGCCTGGTCGAGGTGACCTTCACCGGGGTCGGCACCTCACAACTCCAGAGCGCCGCAGTGCGGGTCCTGCCCCCAGGTCTGCAAGGGCAAGCCCTCACGGAGCAGTCGGCTGGCATTCAGATGAAGTCCGTGGTCACCGGCAGTTTCGACGTACCGACCCCAACAGGTTTTGGTCGCGGAACCCGCTATCTCTGGGCCACGTTCAACATCCGCAATGCCCAGCAGGACGGGACGCCGTACGCGACTTCCCAGAAGAACATCACCTTACTCGGGGTCGCTGGTGGCGCTGCGTCAGGCCATCCCACGTATGGCGGCACGGCTGTGAGGAGTCTGGGGCGCTTTGATGGCACGCCCCTGACCGATCCCGTGGCCCTCGCGCAGAGTGTCATGCCTATTCAGGGCCGAAGCCTGCAGGGAACGACTGTCGTCATGAACGACAGCCAGATGGACTTCCAGATCCTGCCGGAAACGGAGGTCGCGGATCTGCAGGCGACCCTGACCAGCCCGGACCTGAACCTGCTCCCGTATGGGTTCGTGGTGCGCTGCGTCAGCAACTGTGCGTCTGGTGCCCGCACACTGGCGGCGAATCCAGCGGCAGATCAGTACGATGGTCAGGTCACGCTGGCGCTGCGCTTCCCCAAGCCCGCCCAGAGCAAAGAAGAGCCGTACACCTTCAGTATGCTGTTCGAAATCGTGCTTGACAGCGAAACGCGCGTTACGCAGAGTCTTGACGAGCAGCAGGACAACGCGGCGGTGACCACACGGGCGCTGGCCTTAGGTGCCAGCCAGGTCATGACCTTTGGTGACAGCACGTATGGCAGTGGCAAAACCGCCATCACGTATCAGTGCGGCTGGCGTGTGGCTGGGCCCGTGAATGCCCCCTCCGTGTTCCTGGGCTACGCGACGACCTCAAACCGGTGTCAGGCGCTGTACGACGTTAGTTTGCTGGATGAATTCCACTGGCAGTAAGACACGACAGCTCGCACTTTTTCCTGATCCCCCTTGAGGTTTCTATGAAACGTACCTACCTGAAAGTTGCTGCTGGTCTTCTTGCGCTGGGCAGCACCGTTGCGCTGGCCCAGACCCTGACCCTGCCTCACCCTTTCGTTGCGGGTGCCCCTGCCAAAGCCTCTGAACTTACCGCCAACTTCCAGACCCTGATTGACGCGATGAACGGCAAGCTTGGCGCAAGTGACCCGGGCAGTACGGCCAATTCCCTCACCCATCCAGCCTGGGAAGGCGGCGCGACTGCCCCCACGATTACGGCGTTTCGGGTGCAGCGGGGCGGCGGCGTCGTTGCGGCTGGCAGCCTCGGATATGGACTGATCCCCGCCTCCGGCGAAGGGATTCGCATGATGTGGCATCCCTATAAGGGCGCGTTCCGGGCCGGTGGCGCGTCTGCTGCCGGCGAGTTCGATGAAGGCAATATCGGCTTTTACTCCTGGGCCGGCGGGAACCGCACGATTGCGAATGACTATACTTCCTTTGCCTTCGGAGATCAGGTCACGGTCACGGGTGCCAGTGCCGTGGGCTTCGGTGCAAACAGCACAGTAGACGGCAATTTCGGCTTCTCCTCTGGTTCGCAGAACACCTGCACCGGGTTCGTCTGTACCTCTGTTGGCTACCTCAACACCGCCGATGGTCAGGGGGCAACAGCCATCGGGTACCGGAATGTGGCCGACGCGGATTACAGCATGGCGCTGGGCCGCTACGCGGATGTGGATGGGCGAACTGGCGCCTTTGTGTGGGGGGACGCGAGCATCAACTCAGCGGCGCTGGCAACCGCCAACAACCAGTTCCTGGTCCGTGCAGCTGGTGGATTCCGCTTCAGAACAAAAAGCGACCTGACAACCGGCTGTGATATCGCGGCCAGCACGGGCACGATGACCTGCACCAGTAGTCGGGATGTGAAGCAGGATTTCAGGGCAGTTGATCCCGTCGCCATTCTGAACAAAGTGGCGAAGTTGCCCATCACAACCTGGAAGTACAGGGGGGACACGTCAGGGGGCCGTCACCTGGGACCCATGGCGCAGGACTTCAAGGCCGCGTTCAACCTGGGGACGGAAGACACGTCAATTGGGGTTCTGGACGAAGGAGGCGTGGCCCTGGCCGCGATTCAGGGCTTGAACCGGAAGCTCGAAGCGAAGTTGGAGGAAAAAACTGCGGAGACAGCGCGCCTCACAGCGGAGACAGAGACTCTCAAAGCGGAAGTGGCGACCCTGAGAGCGCAGCAGGCTGAAATTCTGAAGCGTCTGGACGCACTGAACGTTGATTGAACCTCTCAGCGTTGAAGAAGGGGCACCTTGAGGTGCCCCTTCTTGCTGGAAAGCGTTTAAAAGCTCCTGGTAGGCGTCACATACCCTCGGGACGCGTTTTGGCTGGTCGTGAGCGGCATCCCTTCTACGTCACGGAGCGCTCTGACACCCAGCCCCGGCCCAAGCCGGAGGGGCATGAGGAGCTCAGCGACAAGTGGGTTGGCGCCGGTCACCTCAAGATCGGTGACAAGATCAAGCAGGCCGATGGAACCATTGGTCTCGTTGCCAACGTCATCAACGTTCAGAAGACCCAGGAAATGTTCAATCTCACCGTCAGTGAGGCTCATACCTACTACGTTGGGAATGACAGCTGGTTGGTGCATAACTGGGGCGATCCGAAAATTCTATGGACTAATCACGGTTTTAAACATTTTCCTCAGAAAAATATGAGCTGGGCTGCCATAGTGAAGTCGACCAAAAATGGCGGAGAGGCCAGGTATGCGCCAGATGTAAGTATCGAAGTGCTTGAGAGAATGGTGTGGAAATATGGTAAACCTGGTACCACCGGGAAGCCATGGATAGTTATGGAGTTTAATGGAATTATAGGTGCTGGCGATGGAATACCTAGCAAATGGATGCGCGTATAACTCGGCGGAAATACAATACATGGACATCCTATAACTAAGGCCGAATACGATAGGCTTTTGAGGCTAAAGAAATGAAGAGAGTGCTTGATATGGATTACGGCACTGGAAGAATCGCTCACATAGAGATGGATTTAGTATTTGAATTGAGCATTGTTGAGCAGATTGATTATCTGAGAGAAGATATGCTTCAAGTTGAGTTTAGCGGTGGGAGATGTATTGTCGATGCAGGATGGTACCCGGACGGCAGTGAGGTCGGAAGATTTATCGTCAAGGTCGTGAAAGATTATGATTGGTCTTCGCCAATTTATCGGGAAGAGGCAAGCGATCTATTGAAATTAAGATCTTCTCTTGTTCGAGCAATCGAGATGGCTGAAAGGTATACGGAATTGACTTAACCCCAATCAACGACTACTCTGGGTCACCTCCGGCAACTGAGCCTCAACTACCAGCCGCTCCACTCTCCCTTCTGGGACGTGGGGCGGCTTCTCTCTTGCGCCCGCTCCAAGCACCCGCAGAGCAGGCAGCAAGCACCAGCGCATGATCCTCAGTCGTCACAACTTCTTGCACGAGCCTTTGCAGCACCTTTTCCGGCACCTCTGGCGGCTCGGGCAACTGGTGTGGCCACTTCCGCAAGTCCTGCTCCAGCCAGCTACGCAGGGCACCCCACAGCCACGCCCATAGATCGGGCGCGCTTTCCCACCATTTGGCAAGGGAGGCCCCTCGCGCCAGGAAGGCGGCCTCGTCTCCATCTCGCACGCTCGCTGCCCATTCCTGGTACAGCGGTTGGAATAGCTCCTCATGCTTGTGCTTCCAGTCCGGATCAATCCAGCTCTCTATCCCGCACGGTTACCGCAGCCGTAGTTGTTTTTCGCCATATAGGCGGGCCACAGTCACCTTTGGCTGTTCAAGTCTTTCCCGGTTAATCCGCCTCCACCGAAAGCCGTCTATCTCCTCGCCCACCCTTCGCCGCCCCCATAAACCCTCCCTTACGCCCCCCACACCCACCTCCCTGGCCCCGCCCCCGAGACTCGCGGCATGGCGTCTTCCCGCAGTCTGAGCAGTGGGCCCACCGGGCGCGGCACCCGCGTGCGTGGCAAGCGCGTGCTGGCGATTATCCTGGCCGGGGGCCAGGGCAAGCGCCTGGGCGTGCTGACCCAGGAGCGGGCCAAGCCCACCCTGACCTTTGCCGGCACCTACCGCCTCATCGACTTTGCCCTGAGCAACTGTGTCCACAGCGGCCTGAGCGACGTGTGGGTGATCGAGGAATATGAGCTGCACACCCTGAACGACCACCTGGGCAGCGGCCGGCCCTGGGACCTGGACCGCACCCACGGCGGCCTGCAGGTGCTGCCGCCCTTCAGCGGCGCCGAGGCCGAGGGCGGCTTCGCCTCTGGTAACGCCGACGCCCTGTTTATCCACCGCCGCCTGATTCGTCAGTACCAGCCGGACGTGCTGCTGGTGCTCTCGGCCGACCACGTGTACACGCTGGATTACCGCCCGGTCATTGAGGAACACCTGAACAGCGGCGCCGCCGTGACCATGGTGACCACCAAAGTGCCCAAGGGCGAGGACGCCTCCCGCTTCGGTGTGGTGAAGGTGGGCCCGGGCGGCAAGGTCACCGAATTCGCCTACAAGCCCGAGCAGCCCCGCAGCCAGACCATTACCACCGAAATCTTCGTGTACGACGCGCCAAAGCTGCTGAAGCAACTGGAGCGCCTGCACGCCGCCAAGGGCAAGGGCGGGCACCTGGGCGACTTTGGCGACGAGCTGATTCCTGCGTTTGTCGAGGCCGGCGAGGCCCACGCCACCGACCTGGGTGGCTACTGGCTGGACGTGGGGCTGCCCGACGCCTACTGGCGCGCCCACCAGGACGTGCTGCGCGGCCGGGCCGTCACCCTGGACGACCCGGGCTGGCCCATCCTGACGTCCAGCATTCCGCGCATGCCCGCGCGGCTCGAAAAGGGCGCGAAGGTGGCGGGCAGCCTCGTGTCTTACGGCTGCCGGGTGGCGGGCACGGTGCGCGGTTCGGTGCTGGCGCCCGGCGTGGTGGTGGAAGAGGGCGCCAGCGTGGAAGACAGTGTGTTGCTGCGCGACGTGGTGGTGCGCGCGGGCGTGCGGGTGCGCCGCGCTATTGTGGACGAGGAAGCGGACCTCCGGGCCAATGTGGGCGGCGGCCAGAAGCTGACCGTGGTGGGCGCCCGCGCCCGGGTGAAGACGGCGGTCAAGGGCGGCGCCGAGGTCGAGCCGGGGCCCGGCCGCTAAGGACGTTGCCCCTCACGTTGCGACTGTTCAGGAGAGCACTGGAAAGCCTCCACGCCCGGTGCAACGTCCTTTTTCCGAGACTCGCTTCGCTCGAGTGATCTAAAGATCAACAGCGAATGACCTGGAAATCAGAAATCTCCCGGCGGGCCCGCTCAGCCCTTGCCCGGCTGGCGCCCCCTGGGCCCCACGCGCTGCTCATTCAACGTGGCCGCCGCGCGCACAAGGTCCTGAAAGGCCGCCTCATTAAAGGATGCCCCCTCACGCAGATCCAGGGCACGGCGCACCTTGCCGTCCAGGCTGGCGTTGAACAGCCCAGTCGGGTCCGGCAGGGCCGCGCCCCGGGGAAAGGTCAGCTTGACGGCCGCCCTGTACACCTCGCCGGTACACAGCACCCCCCCGAGTGACCACACCGGGGTGCTCCACTTCCACTCCTCGGTCACCCCGGGCGTGGCGGCCAGGATCAGGGCGCGCACCCGGGCCAGCGCCGCGCCGCGCCAGTCGGTCAGCGCGGCCATCTTCTCGTCAATCCGGGTGCTGGCCGGCAGCTCCGCTTGGGGGTCAGAACGGGTCATGAGGCCAGCCTACAGGCGCGCCCATTTGGGTCTGGGGCCCGCCATCGGGCATAGTGGGGGCAGCACGGGCCGAGGCGCATCCGCCCGTCATGCCCCGCCCCCGGCGTCGCCGGGTGGCTGGAGGCTCTCGCCTGGACGCGGCCTGCCTTCTTGTGCAGGTGCGCTTCTCCCCACCCCCGGTCCCGCGCGGCGCGCCCCCTGTGGACCCTGGAAGGACCCTCCATGACTTCAACCACCCCTCCCCGGCGCACGCCTGTGGCGTCGCCTGCGGCCCCCATGAGCCCCGCCACCGACTGGACTGCCCTGCTGGGCGGCCGCACCCCCACTCCCGTTCAGGCCGGCGCCATTCCAGCCCTGCTGGGCGGCCGCGACGTGATCACCACGGCCCGCACCGGCAGCGGCAAGACCCTGGCCTTCCTGATTCCCGCCGCCGCACGTGGCATCGGCATGAGCCCCGTGCGCGGCATGCGCCCCGAGGTGCTGGTGGTGACCCCCACCCGCGAACTGGCGGTGCAGATCCGTGACGTGGCGCGCGAACTGGGGATGCCCGCCGGACGCATCACCGGCGGCATCACCCCCGGGCAGACCCGGTCTGAGGCCACCGGCAAGGGCCTGATTGCCGGCACGCCCGGGCGCCTCAAAGACCTGATTAACCGCCAGGAACTCAGCCTCGCGGGCCTGAAGTACGCTGTGCTGGACGAGGCCGACGAGCTGCTGTCCCTGGGCTTTCTGCGGGACGTGGGCGACATTCTGCGCGCTGCCCAGACGCAGCGCGCGGGCAAGGGCCACCTGCAGATCGCCATGGCCTCGGCCACCTTTCCGGCCGAGATTCGCGCGGTGGCCGAGCGCTTCATGGAGCAGCCGCAGCGCATTGACATTGCCCCGGCGGCCCCCTCGGGTGAGGCGGGGAACGCGGGCGACGTGCTGGGCGGCGCCACCGGGGCCACCCACGAACTGCTGAACACCACGCGCGACGACGTGCTGGATCTGACCGCCGCCCGTGCCCGCGAGGCCCTGCGCGAGCCCGGCGGCTGCGTGGTGATCTTCAGCCGCACCAAGCATCTGGTCAAGCGCCGCGCCGAGAAGCTGGGCGCGCTGCTGCCCCAGGAAACGGTGAGTGCCCTGGAAGGCAACATGGACCAGAAAAAGCGCGAGCGCACCATGACCCTGCTGCGCGAGGGCCGCTCGCGGGTGCTGGTCGCCACCGACATTGCCGGGCGCGGCATTGACCTGCCCGAGGTTCGCCTGGTGATTCACATGGACGTGGCCTCCACCGCCGAGGACCACGTGCACCGCTCGGGCCGCACCGCGCGCGCCGGGCGCCCGGGCACCAACCTCGTGCTGCTGATTCCCGAACAGCGCGCCCTGTGGCAGGGCATTCGCCGCAAGCTGCCGGCCCCCCTGCACCCCCCCCTCACCCGCGAGGAAGGCCAGATTGACAAGGCCATCCAGGAGAAGCAGGGCCAGGGCCGAGGCGGGCAGGGCGGCGGGCGGACCATGGGTCAGGCCAGCGGCAGTGCGCCGCGCTCCGGGTCCAGTGGGCACGCCCAGAGCGACCGGCCCCAGGGCGACCGGAGTGGGCAGCGGCCCCGCAGCGGTGAGCAGGCGGCCCGCCCCGGCCGCCGCACCGACAGCAGCGCGCCCGGTACCGGCGCCGGCCGGGTGGGCCCCCAGCGCGCGCGCGGGCGCGGCCGCCGCTAACCGCCAGGGGAGGGCCCAGGGGCACGCGGTCTGCCGCCCCTGGGCCCTCTTGCATTCCCCCAAAGCAGGCCATAGCCACGGCCAGCTCCGTTCTGCACTATGCTGGGGTCACCCACAACCCGGCTGTCGTTCTGCATGGATAACCGGCAGCCCGCCCCTGGCCCCCCTCCGGCGTGAACCATGCGTGGCCTGGCCCCACGGGGCTGCGGCCGCGCCGGGTCCCGCCCGCTGCAGAGCGGCAAGGAGAAACATGACAGTCACGGTCACGGTGAACGGAGTGCCCACCCCCCTGGGCGGCGGCGCCCATACCACCCTGCTCTCGGCCCTGCGCGCCCGGGGCCTGACCGGATGCAAGGAGGGCTGCGCCGAGGGCGAATGCGGCGCCTGCGCGGTGCTGGTGGCCCGCGCCGAGGAGGGCGGCACCCGCTGGGACAGCGTGAACGCCTGCCTGGCGCTGCTGCCGGCCCTGGATGGGGGCGAGGTGGTCACCGCCGAGGGGCTGGGTACCCCGCAGGCCCTGCACCCTGCGCAGCGCGAACTGGCGGCGCGCGGCGGCTCGCAGTGCGGGTACTGCACGCCCGGCTTCGTGTGTGCCATGGCGGCCGAGTATTACCGCCCGGGGCGCACGCCCGGCGAACACGGCGCGCCGGGCGGCTTTGACCTGCACGCCCTGAGCGGCAACCTGTGCCGCTGCACCGGCTACCGCCCCATTGCCGACGCGGCCCACGCGCTGGGCCTCCCAGCGGTGGATGACCCCCTGCTGGCCCGCACCCAGGCCCCCGCCCCGGCCCCCCGCGCCACCGCCCTGCACGCCCCGGACGGCGCCTTTCACCGCCCTGCCACCTTGCCGCAGGCCCTGGCCCTGCTGGCGGCCCACCCCGGGGCCAGGGTGCTGGCCGGCGGCACCGACTGGGGCGTGGAGGTGAACCTGCGCCATGCCCGCGCGCCCGTCACCGTGGCGGTGGACGCCCTGCCCGAACTGCGCGTGTTGGAGGAGAACCCCGACTTCTTCCTGCTGGGCGCCGGGCTGACCCTCAGCGAGCTGGAACGCCGGCTGAACGGGCGCGTTCCCCTGCTGGCGGACTGGTTTCCGCAGTTCGCCTCGCGCCTCATTCGCAATTCGGCCACGCTGGGCGGCAACCTGGGCACTGCCTCGCCCATTGGGGACAGCCCACCCGTGCTGCTGGCCCTGGAAGCGGCTGTGGTGCTGGCCGGCCCCGGGGGAACGCGCGAGGTGCCGCTGGACGCGTACTTCACCGGTTACCGCCAGACGGTGCGCCATCCGGACGAGCTGATTCAGGCGGTGCGCCTTCCAAAGCCCCTCTCGCCCCTGGCCGCCTTTCACAAGATTGCCAAGCGCCGCTTCGACGATATTTCCAGCGTGGCGGTGGGCTACGCGCTGCGGGTGGAGGGCGGCACCGTGACCCGCGCCCGCATAGGCCTGGGGGGTGTGGCCGCCACGCCCCTGCGCGCGCTGGAGGCCGAGGCCCTGCTCGAAGGCCAGCCCTGGACCGCCGGCACGGTGCGCCGCGCCGCCCGCGCGCTGGGGGCCAGCGGCACCCCGCTGAGCGACCACCGCGCCAGCGCCGCCTACCGCGCCGCCATGCTGGAACAGAGCCTGCTGAAATTTTTCGTGGAGCAGGGGGGCACGCTGTGAACCTGCCCCGCCGCCCCAGCCCACCGGAGGCCCCCCATGGCCGCTGACGCTGTCCCCCACACCCCACCCCTCGCCTCGCCCCCCGTCGGCGCCCCCATCCCCCACGAAAGCGCCGCCGCCCACGTCACCGGGCAGGCGCTGTACACCGATGATCTGGGCGTGCGCCTGGGCGGGCTGCTGCACGCGTGGCCGGTGCAGGCGCCGCACGCCCACGCCCGCATCCTCTCGCTGGACCCGGCTCCGGCGCTGGCGGTGCCCGGTGTGGCGCGCGTGCTCACTGCCGCCGACGTACCCGGCGTGAACGACGCGGGCGTGAAGGGCGACGAACCCCTGTTTCCCGGTGAAGTCATGTACCACGGCCACGCGGTGTGCTGGGTCCTGGGCGAATCCGAGGAAGCCGCGCGGCGGGGTGCCGACGCCGTGGCCGTCACGTACGAGCCGTTGCCGTCCATCATCACGCTGCAGGAGGCCATCGGCGCGGGCTCATTCCAGGGTGCTCCGTCCACCCTGCGCCGGGGCGACGTGGCGCAGGGTTTTGCGCAGGCGGCCCACCTCTTTGAAGGCGACTTCGAGATGGGCGGCCAGGAACACTTCTACCTTGAAACCCACGCGGCGCTGGCCCAGGTGGACGAGGCCGGGCAGGTGTTCGTGCAGTCCAGCACCCAGCACCCCACCGAAACCCAGGAGATCACCGCGCATGTGCTGGGGCTGCCCGCGCACGCGGTGACGGTGCAGTGCCTGCGCATGGGCGGCGGCTTTGGCGGCAAGGAGATGCAGCCCCACGGCTACGCGGCCATTGCCGCGCTGGGCGCCACCCTGACCGGGCGCCCGGTGCGGCTGCGCCTGAACCGCACCCAGGACCTCACCCTGACCGGCAAGCGCCACCCCTTCCACGCGCGCTGGAAGGCGGGGTTCGATGCCCAGGGCCGCTTCACCGCCTTGCAGGTGACCCTGACCAGTGACGGCGGCTGGAGCCTGGACCTGTCTGAACCCGTGATGGCGCGCGCGCTGTGTCACCTCGACAACGCCTATTTCATTCCCCACGTCGAGGCCCACGGCCGCATTGCAAAAACCCACAAGACCTCGCAGACCGCCTTCCGGGGCTTTGGTGGCCCCCAGGGCATGCTGGTCACCGAGGACATCCTGGGCCGCGTGGCCCCGCTGCTGGGCCTCTCGCCCCACGATCTGCGCGCGCGCAACTTCTACCAGCCCGGCCAGCGCACCCCTTACGGCCAGACCGTGCGCCACGCCGAGCGCCTGGATACGGTCTGGCAGACGCTGCTGCGCACCAGCGACTTTCACACCCGGCAGGCCGGGGTCGTGGCTTTCAACGCCGCGCACCCGCACCGCAAGCGCGGGCTGGCCGTCACGCCAGTCAAATTCGGTATCGCCTTCAATTTCACCGCCTACAACCAGGCCGGGGCGCTGGTGCACGTGTACCGGGACGGCAGCGTGCTCGTGAACCACGGCGGCACCGAGATGGGCCAGGGTCTGCACACCAAGATGCTGCAGGTGGCGGCCACGGCGCTGGGCGTGCCGCGCTCCAGCGTGCGCCTTGCGCCCACGCGCACTGACAAGGTGCCCAACACCAGCGCCACCGCCGCCAGTTCCGGCGCCGACCTGAACGGCGGGGCTGTGAAGGACGCCTGCGACCAGATTCGCGCCCGGCTGGCCGAGGTGGCGGCCGGGGCCCTGGGCGTGCACCCGGACGACGTGCGCTTCGAGGCGGGGCAGGTGTTTCCCATCGGGCACCCGGGGCGCGGCCTGCCCTTTGCTGAGCTTGTCCAGACCGCCTATTTTCGCCGTACCCCGCTGTGGGCCGCCGGCTTTTACCGCACCCCGGGCCTGCACTGGGACCGCGAGGCCATGCAGGGCGAGCCCTTCAAATACTTCTCCTACGGCGCCTCGGTCTCGGAAGTGGAGGTCTGCGGCTTTACCGGCGCCTACCGGGTACGCCGCGCGGACCTGCTGCACGATGTGGGCGAGAGCCTTTCGCCCCTGATTGACCTGGGGCAGGTGGAGGGCGGCTACCTGCAGGGCGTAGGCTGGCTGACCCTGGAGGAGTTGCGCTGGGACGAGGCCGATGGCCCGGGCCGGGGCCGGCTGCTGACCAACTCGGCCAGCACCTACAAGCTGCCCAGCTTCAGCGAACTGCCCGACGAGTTCAACGTGGCCCTGCTGGAAAATGCCGCCGAAAACGGCGTGATCTACGGGTCCAAGGCGGTGGGCGAGCCGCCCCTGATGCTGGCCATCTCGGTGCGCGAAGCGCTGCGGGCGGCCTGCGCGGCGTTTGGGCCGCCGGGCCAGCCCACCCTGCTGGCCAGCCCCGCCACCCCGGAAGCCGTGTACTGGGCGCTGGCGCGGGCCCGCAGGGCCCACCCGGACGGGGCCCTGCTCCATGACTGATACGGATGCCGTCCAGTTCCGGCACATCCAGAAAAGAGCTGGAGGTGCCCCGCCTTCGGCGCTGTTCCAGCCCAATGCCCGGACCTCCGTCTCTGTTCCTGCTCTGCTCCGCAGCGCTGCGCGGCCCTCCGGTCGGAACAATGCCGTCATGGGGTACAGAATGGTGCGGAACTCGTCTGATACGGATTCCGTCCATTTCCGTAACATCCGGAAAAGAGCCGGATGTTCCTCCAATTCCCGGAAATCCGCATTTGTTCCTTCTCCCTCCGGTCGAAAAAATTCCGTAATGTGTTACGGAATTTTTCGGAAGGCGTATGAGCCAGCGCGGCCCTGGGCCCGGCCGGCGCCCTACCCATGAACTGGCGCGAGGCCCTGAACGCCCTGCACGACCGGGGCGAGGCGGGCGTGCTGGTCACCGTGGCCGCTGCCCGGGGCCACACCCCGCGCGAGGCCGGGGCCAAGATGCTGGTGGGTGCCGGGCAGAGCTGGGACACCGTGGGCGGCGGCAACCTGGAAGCCACGGCGGTGGCGCGTGCCCGCGCCCTGCTGGCGGCGGGGGCCACCGCTCCCGAACTGCTGTCCCTGCGCCTGACCGACCGCGCCCCGAACGAGCACGGCCGCCAGTGCTGCGGCGGCGAGGTGACGCTGCTGCTTGAACCTCTGCTGAGCGCGCGCCCGGCCGTGGCGGTGTTCGGGGTGGGGCACGTGGGCCTGGAACTGGCCCGGGTGCTCGCGCGCCTGCCGCTGGCGCTGCACCTTATTGATTCGCGCGCCGCACAACTGGCCCCAGAGCGGCTGGCGCCCCTGTCCGGCGCGGCGGCCACCCTGCACCTTCACCACGCGCCCATTCCCGAAATGGTGCTGGGCAGCCTGCCCCCGGGCAGCCACCTGCGCCTCCTCACGCACGACCACGCCGAGGACGCCGCCCTGCTGGACGCCGCCCTGCGCCGCCCCGGCTGGGGCTCGGTGGGCCTGATCGGCTCCTCGGCCAAGTGGGCGCGCTTTCAGCTGCAGCTGAGCGCCCTGGGCCACCCTCCGGACGCCCTGGCCCGCGTCCTTACGCCCATCGGCCTGCCCGCCCTGATGACCGGCCCTCTGCGCAAACACCCCGCCATGATCGCCCTGGCGGTCGCCGCCGAACTGGCGCCACTGCTGTTTCCCGATCCCAACGAGGAAGCGGCGCTCTGAAGCCGCCCCGGCCGTGGCCGCCACCCCCTTCAAAGGAAGTTATGACCCCTGTTCTGTACCGCGCCACCTTTCTGCACACCCCCGAGAGCCCCTTCACCCACCCCGGGGCCCTGCGCGTCCATGAAGACGGCGGCCTGCTGGTCTCGGGGGGCGTGATTCAGGCCAGCGGCGATTTCGCGGCCCTGCACGCGGCCCACCCGGAGGTGCCCGTAGCCGACCGGCGCGGCGGCCTGCTGCTGCCCGGCTTCATTGACACCCACGTGCATCTGCCGCAGGTGCGGGTGATCGGTGGGCTGGGGCTGCCGCTGCTGGCGTGGCTGGAGGAGTGCGCCCTGCCCGAGGAAGCCCGGCTGGCCAACCCCACCTACGCGCGCGCCGTGGCCCAGGACTTTCTGGCGGGCCTGCTGGGGGCCGGCACCACCACCGCGCTGGTGTTCGGCTCGCATTTTGCCTCGGCGGTGGACGTGTTTTTCGAGGAAGCCGCCCGCGTGGGCCTGCGCGCCGTGGCCGGGCAGGTGGTCAGCGACCGGCTGCTACGCGACGAACTGCACACCACCCCCGAGCGCGCCTATGCCGAGGGCAAGGCCCTGATTGAGCGCTGGCACGGCGTGGGGCGCGCTCTGTACGCCGTCACGCCCCGATTTTCCCTCTCGGCCTCCGAGGGCATCCTGGCCGCCTGCGCCGCCCTGATGACGGAATTCCCGGATGTGCGCTTTACCAGCCACATCAACGAAAACGTGCGCGAGGTGGAGGTGGTGCGCGGCCTGTTTCCCGGCGCCCGCGACTACCTGGATACCTACGAGCGCGCCGGGCTGGTGAGCCACCGGGGGGTGCTGGCCCACAACCTTCACCCTTCAGACCGCGAATTGGGCGTGCTGGCCGAGCGTGGCTGCGCCGTGGCGCACTGTCCCTGCAGCAATTCAGCGCTGGGCAGCGGCTTCTTTCCGCTGCGCCGGCACCTCGCGGCCGGGGTGCAGGTGGCCCTGGGCAGCGATGTGGGCGGCGGCACCGGCTTCTCGCTGCTCAAAGAAGGGCTGCAGGCGCACTTCATGCAGAATCTGATGGGCGAGGCCGGTGTGCTCCTGTCGCCCGCCCATCTGCTGTATCTCGCCACGCGGGCCGGGGCCCAGGCGCTGGGGCTGGAGGCCCAGGTGGGTTCGTTTGAGCCGGGGCAGCAGTTTGATGCCGTTCACCTGCAGCCGTTGCCGGGCACGCCCCTGGACGCGGTCTTCCGCCACGCCGCCAGCCCCGAGCGCGCTCTGGCCGCCGCCTTTGCCACCGGCACCCCGGCGGATATTGCTGGGGTGTGGATCGGCGGTCAGCCGGTGCAGGCGCGGGTGCAGGGTCGCCTTTAACGGTCCGGGTCGGCCCCCCAGTCGGTACTCAGGAACGCCGTCAGCACCATGGCCGCCACACCGGCGAAATAGCGGCGGTCGTTTGTCTTGGCGCCGCGCGCCGAGAGCAGCACCAGGGGCAGGCTCAGCAGCTCCGCGCGGCCATGCCAGGGAAAGGGAACCGTGCGGCGCACGGCCAGGGGAAAATCTGTGATGACGGTCAGCGCGAGGTAACCTGCTGCCAGGGCCTGCGACCGGGCCCGCGCGGCGGGCGACAGCCCCAGCAGCCGGGGCAGCACTAGCAGCCCCGCACAGGCCACATAATCAATAACCCCATGGACGCGGGGCGTGACGGGTGGCTTCATGGCTGCGCTCCAGGGCGGGCAGGCGCAGGGACAGAACGCGGCAGGAATTGGGTCATGGCGGCCTCCTGGGGTTCAGGATGATGGCTGGCCTGCGGCGGTCAGTTCAGGGTCCGCTCAAGACGTCTGAAGCTGGCCCTGTCCCGGTTCGGCGGTGGTGGTGACGCGGGGCTCAGGGCGGGCCAGCGGGGTGGCTTCCCGGCCTGGGCCCACTGAACCCCGGCGCCGGCCGCTCCAGTGAAGGCATGAGACACGGCGCAAGGAGCGCGTGGCGTGACGGCTGATCCGGTCGCCCTGCACGCCGAGCAGCTGGACCGACGCGCCGCGCGAACAGGTGCAGCTGGAGCGCCTGCGCGGCGAGAGTGAACACCAGCGGCGGCAGCGGCGCGCCCTGCTTGAAGACCACGACATCCTGCGGCACGACCGGCAGGCGCTGGCCCGGCAGGCCAGCCACGACCCCCTGACCGGGCTGCCCAACCGCGCGCACTTCCGGGCGCAGGGCGAGGCGCTGCTGGCCCAGCCGGATGGGGCCGAGTGCGCCGTGGTGTTCGTGGACCTGGACGGCTTCAAGCCGGTGAACGACGCCCACGGCCACGCGGGCCCGGTGACGCCCAGCTGGTGGCACGCAAGCTGCTGGACGCGGTCTCGGGGCCCTATACGCTGCCAGGGGCCGGGCAAACGGTGACGGTCAGCGCCTCGGTGGGGGTGGCCGTCACTCCCCAGGGCGGCCGGGACCTGACCACCCTGCTGCGCCGCGCTGACGAGGCCATGTACGCCGCCAAACGCCAGGGCCGCCGGCAGGTCTGCCTGTATGTGCCCCCGGCCAGCCCCTGAGCAGCGCCTGCACCCCGGCGCCATCTGCTATTCAGAGAAGCATGTTCGATGAATTCGCGGTGCAGGCCCTCCTGACGCCTGAAGAGCGGCAGGTGCAGCGGAGCGTGCGCGCCTTTGCCGACGCCGAACTGCTGCCCGAGGTGGCGCAGTGGTGGGACCGGGGCGAGCTGCCCGTGCGCGAGGTGATGCGCCGTTTCGGCGCCCTGGGCCTGCTGGGGCCCACCACCCCGGGCACCTACGGCGGGGCCGGCACCTCCTACAGCGCCTACGGCGTCATGATGTACGAGCTGGAGCGGGTGGACAGTGGCCTGCGGTCGGCCGCCAGCGTGCAGGGCAGCCTGGTCATGCTGCCTGTCCTGAGTTTTGGCAGCGAGGCGCAGAAAACGCGCTGGCTGCCTGGGCTGGCCAGTGGCGAGCTCATTGGCTGCTTTGGTCTCACGGAAAGCGAGGGTGGCAGCGATCCCGGCGCCATGCGCACCCGCGCCGTGCGCGACGGCGAACACTACGTCCTGAACGGCGCCAAGATGTGGATCACGGGCAGCCCGGTGGCCGACGTGGCCCTGGTCTGGGCGCGCGACGACGAGGGCGCGGTGCGCGGGTTCCTGGTGCCCACCGACACCCCGGGCTTCGCCGCCCCGGAGATTGGGCGCAAGCAGAGCCTGCGCGCCAGCGTCACCGGCGAGATCGTGTTAATCGATTGCCGCGTGCCCGCCAGCGCCATGCTGCCCGGGGCCCGGGGGCTGGGCGCGCCGCTGTCCTGCCTGGGGTCCGCGCGGTTTGGGATTGCCTGGGGGGCCATGGGCGCGCTGGAAGCGGTGCTGGGCGCTGCGCTGGACTATGTGGGCAGCCGCACCACCTTTGGCAAACCCCTGGCCGCCCGGCAACTGGTGCAGGACAAGCTGGCCCGCATGGCCACCGACCACAGTCTGGGCCTGCTGCTGGCGTGGCGCCTGGGCACCCTGAAAGACGGCGGCACCCTGAACCACGCCCAGGTCAGCTATGCCAAGCGGAACAACGTGCGCGCCGCGCTGCAGGGGGCGCGGCTGGCCCGCGAACTATTGGGTGGCAACGGCATCACCACCGAGTACCCGGTGATTCGCCACATGCTGAACCTTGAAACTGTGGACACCTACGAGGGCACCCACGACATCCACACCCTCATCATCGGCCGGCACCTGACCGGCCACAGCGCCCTGGAGTAACCGGGCCAGGCGGCTCAGGCCAGCGGGCCCCCGGCCTCCTCGGGGTTGGCAGGGGCAGGGGAGACCGGGGCGGGCCCTGGGTCGTGCCCGGGTTCGGGCGGCAGGGCGCCCGCCTGTTCCAGGGCCGCGCGCAGCCAGGCAATCTGGTCTGCATTGGCCTGGTCATGCTCGTGGGTCATGCCCCCATCCTGACACGTGATGTCCCGGCCTGTCGCCGCACATGCGGCCCCCGGGGCGGCTCGAGGAAACGGGCCGCCTCCAGCAGCCAGACTGGATGATACGGACGGCCGGCCGGTTCCGGATCATCCGGAAAAAAGGGGGGTGTTCTCCACCTTCGGCGCTGTTCCAGCCCAATTCCCCGAACTCCGCATCTGTTCCTTCTTTGCTCTGCAGCTCTGCGAGTTCCTCCGGTCGGAACAATTCCGGAACACATGACGGAATTGTTCGGAAGCCGTATAAGCCGAGAAACGCGGTATGTTTCCCCCGCACCGCTGGCAGGGGCCGGGAGCCGCTCGCGCCAGGAAAGGCTGAACCCCGGATCTCCGACGGTCGCCCCGCCCAGCCTGAACGGTGTCCGTCCCCTGGCTGCTCCGGTGTCTGTCTGTCCTGGCAAACTTCAGAGCAAAACCGAGTGTTCCATGCCATCCCCGGCCTTCTCCCCTCAGCGTCAACCGTCGGTGCACTCCAGTTCTCCGGCGTTCGTCTGAAGCTCGGCGTGAACGCTGTCGCGGCCAGCAGCCTTGGCGGCGTACAGCGCGCCGTCGGCCGCCTGCAAGATGGCCTTGACCGACGCGCCGCCCTGCACCGCTGTGACTCCGAAACTGCCGGTCACGCTCAGCCCTGGGGCAAGGTCCTGCCAGTTCAGGTCGCGCAGGGTCTGGCGCAGGCGCTCGCACACCCGGCGCGCTTCATTCAGGCCCAGCCCCGGCAGAATCAGCAGAAATTCCTCGCCGCCAAAGCGGGCCAGGCAGTCCTGGCTGCGCAGCTCGGCGCTCAGGCGCTGCGCCACCCGGATCAGCACCTCGTCGCCCACCGCGTGGCCAAAGCGGTCATTGACACTCTTGAAGTGGTCAATGTCCAGCAGGCCCACGCTGCTGGGGTGGCCACGCCGCGCCTCGGCCCAGACCTCGTGCAGGCGGTTCATGGCGCCGGCGCGGTTGGGCACGCCGGTCAGGGCGTCGCGCAGCGCCGCCTCGGCCAGGGCGCGGGCGCGTACCTCGGCTTCCTGGGCCTGGCGCTCAATCTGGCGCAGCTGCGCGGCCTGCTGGTAAAACGCCCGGTGCAGGGCCTGTGTGCGCCCGGTCAGCTGGCGCTGCACCTCAAACGCCTCGCGGTAGTGGCCCTGCTGCGCGCGGGCGTCGGCCACCGCCTGCCACGCCTGTACCGCCAGCAACTCTCGCCCGGCCCCCTCGAACAGCAGCGCGGCCTCCTGCGCGTCGGCCATCGCCGGGGTCCACTCGCCGCGCTCGGCCTGCACCCCGGCGCGTTCCAGCAGCGCCCGGCCCAGTTGCAGCGTCAGGCCCCCCAGGCGCGTCAGCGCCACCTGCTCGTTGGCCAGGGCCAGCGCCTCGCCGGGGCGCTCCCTCAGCAGGGCGTGTGCGGTCAGGGCGTCCAGAATGTCTGGGCCCCAGCGGGTCAGGTCCAGCGTCTGCCCGGTGCGCAGCGCCTGCACGAAGGCGGCCGACACCGGCAGCTGGGCCTGGAGCCGCGCGCGCAGTGGGGCCGGCAACTCGGTGCGCAGCGCCAGCGCCGCCGCCTTGACGTAATTGATGTGAAAGGACTCGTGCAGTTCGTGGCCCACCCGCTCGTCCTCGACGAGCAGGCCCGGCGCACAGTCCGAGTCCAGCAGCGCCTGCAGGCGGGCGGCGGCAGCGGCGTAGGCGCCGCGTTCCAGCTCAAAGTGCGAGGCATTGACCGCCACGAGTGCGACCCCCCGCGTGTCGCCACAGGCGCGGGCCAGCGTCTCGGCGCGGGCAAAATGCACGTCGGCACCCTGATCGTCGTAGGCGTCGGCCATCACCAGCGCGGCGGTGACGTGCGCCTTGGCTTCCAGGCGGGCGTCGCCCAGGTGTCGGGCGGCGTCCAGGCACTGCACGGCGTGCGTCATGGCCAGCGCCGAGTCGCCCAGTTCCAGGGCCACATACGCCGCGTCGCGGTGCAGCGTCATCAGGTCCGCGCCGCTGGCCTGCCGGATCTGCGCTTCAAGCGTCGCCAGGTCCGCGCGGTGCAGCGCCTGACTCACGCGCCCCCCAGCGCGCCGATGCGGGCGGGAAGATGGCTGCTGTTCACGGCTGCATGCTACTCCCCGCGCGGCCCCGGCGGCCCCCCCGGGGGGGGAGGGCCCCCGCTTGGTGGGGGGCGGGCCCCCAGCCGCGGGCCCGGGCGCCTACCAGCTGCTGAGATCGTCTTTCAGGTCGTCGGCGGCCAGCTGTGCGTAGCCCCGGCGGGTGGTGTCCACGCTCTCGTGGCCCAGGTGCGCCGCCACCCGCCCAAAGTCCCGGATCTGGCGGAGCAATCGAGTGCCGGCGTATTTTCGCCCGGCATGAAAGCCCCGGAAGGGCACCCCGGCAGCCTGAAATGCCTTTTCGGCGTGGTAGCGGGCGGTCATGGGATGGTGGTAGCGAAACACGTGGTCCTGCGGCGTGGTGCGCCTGCCGTCGGTGTGCTCGGGGCCCCCCGGTCCGTACAGGCGGCGGTAATGCCGCGCCGCCCGCGCCAGACTGGTGCTCAGCGCCACCACCCGCGCCTTGCGCCCCTTGCCGCTGCGCACCTGCACCCGCCGGGCCGCTTCATCCAGATCGTCCCAGTGCAGCGCCAGCGCCTCGCTGATGCGCAGCCCCGCGTGGGCCGTGAGAAACAGCAGGAATTTCACCTGCACGTCGGCGCTTTCCAGCACGTCGGCCAGCTCATCCTCGCTGTAGGGCGGGCGCTTCACGATACCGGGCGTGCGGTCCCGGGGCACCCGCACGTCCCGGAAAGGATCGGCGTCGGTGGCCCCGGCCCAGCGCAGCGCGCGGTACAGGGCGCCGGCCGCCGCCACCTTGAGCTGCACCCCGGCGGGTTTGCGCCCCGCTGCCAGCATGTGGTTCACGTAGCTCTGAGCGTCGTGCCGGCCTGGCCGCAGCAGGTTGAGGGCCTGACCCGCCGCGTAGTCCAGAAACTGCCGCGCTCCCAGTTCGTACGCCTCAATGGTGCGGCGGCTGGTCAGCACCCCGCTGCCACCCTGATGGGCGAGGTGCGCGGTGGTCAGCGACACCAGCGCCAGGGTGTCGCGGTCGCCGGCGGCCCTCACCGCCCGGCGGCGCAGCTCGTCGTCTGGCAGGTTGGTCCATTCGCGGGTCCGCGCCAGCAGAGTGTGGCGGGCCAGGGCCAGGGGAAGCGAGGTAGGGGCGTCCATTCGCTTTATCTTACCTAATGCTGCTTAGGTCAGAGAAGTGAAACTTGCTGGCCCCGCCTCGTCTGACGACCGTAGAACGCCACGCCCAGAGTCCTGTGGGGGCCCACCAGGGCTTAGCTGGCCCCCGTGCCATGAGCAACCCGCGCCAGAACGGGGAAAAATCTTCTGCTCACAGAATCGTCAGGAAGGCGTTAGGAATGAGGTGTCGGCCCCTGGAGTCCAGCCCCCGTCTTCCTGGGGCCTTCCTGACGATTCTGGATGAATCCGAATTCACCATGGCGTCTGAGACGCGAAAAATCACTCCGCCACTTTCGCGCTGTTCTCGGCCTGTAGCGCCCGGCGCCCGGCGCCCAGCCACGCCTCGAACGCGGCCACCACCGCGGGGTCAAACTGGCGCCCTGCCTGGGCACGGATTTCGGCCACCGCCGCTTCCACTGTCCAGGCGCGCTTGTAGGGCCGCTCGCTGGTCAACGCGTCGAAGACGTCGGCCACCGCCACGATGCGGCCCAGCAGCGGAATGGCTTCGCCCATCAGCCCCTGCGGGTAGCCGGCGCCGTCCCAGCGCTCGTGGTGGGTCAGGGCAATCGTCTGCGCCGCCTGCATCAGCGCCGAGTGGCTGTCGTTCAGCAGGCTGGCGCCGATGGTCGTGTGCGTCTTGACCATCTCGAATTCCTCGGACGTCAGGCGGCCGGGCTTGAGCAGGATGGCGTCGGGCACCCCGATCTTGCCCACGTCGTGCAGGGGCGCGGCGCGGGCGATCAGCTTCACCTGCTCGCCGGGCAGGCCCAGCTGCGCGGCGATGCCGGCGGCGGCCTGCGCCACGCGGTGGACGTGTTCGCCGGTGTCCTCGTCGCGGTGTTCGGCAGCGCGGGCCAGCCGCTCCAGGGTTTCAAGCTGCGCCGCTTCCAGTTCCTGGGTGCGGGTCTGCACATGTGCGGCCAGCTGGGCGTTTTGCCGTTCCAGTTGCTCGGCCAGCGCCTTGCGGTCCGTCAGGTCAATGGCCGAGCCGATCAGGCCCAGCACCTCGCCCTGGGCGCCGTGGTAGGCGCTTTTGGTCGACAGGAAACTGCGCACCCGGCCGTCGGGCAGCTGGTCGGTGACCTCGTACTGCGCGGTCTGACCGGTGTCCAGCACCAGCCGGTCCTGGCGGCCCGAGTGCAGGGCGGTGGCCTCGGGAAACAGCTCGTGGTCGCTGCGGCCCAGAATCTCGTCGGCCGGGCGCCCAATCAGCCCGGCGCCCGCCGCGTTGATCATCACGTAGCGCTCCTGCCGGTCTTTCACAAAGATGGCTTCCGGCACCGTGTCCACCACCGCGCGCAGCAGGGCGTGGCTGTCGCGCCGGGCCTCCTCGGCGGCGCGGCGCTCGGTCAGGTCACGCAGGTGGGCGGTAAACAGCACCTCCTCACCGCTATCCACCGCCGAGATGGCCAGCTCGCAGGGAAAGCTCTCGCCGCTGCGCCGCAGCGCCGGCACTTCAATGCGGCGGCCCAGCACCGGCCCCTGTCCGGTGCGCAGATAGTGGGCCAGCCCGCGCCGGTGGGCCTCGCGGGCGTCTGGGGGCACAATCAGCTCGGCCAGTTCCCGCCCAGCGGCTTCCTGCCGGGTGTAGCCGAAGGTTTGCTCAGCCGCTGCATTCCACTCCAGCACACGCCCCCGGCTGTCCATGGTCACCACGCAGTCCAGCGCGGCGTTCAGCATGGCGTCTTTCAGGGCCTCGCTGCGCCGCTGCTGGTGCAGGGCCTGCTGGGTCGCCTGCAGGGCGCGGCCCAGTTCCAGTTCCCGCACCACCGTGTCGGCCAGGTCCTGCAGGGCCCGGCGGTCGTCTTCACCAAAGTCGGCGCGCGGCTGGTGGTCCAGGACGCTCAGGGTGCCCACCACCGGGCCCCCCGGCAGGCGCAGCGGCGCACCTGCATAAAAGTGGATAAACGGCGTCCCGGTGACCAGGGGACTGTGGCGCAGGCTCGGGTGCGCGTGGGGGTCGGTGACCACCAGCGGCTCGCTGGCCCCCAGAACCTGCTCACAGAACAGCCGCACGGGGTCCAGCCCCGTGAGGTCCAGGCCCAGGGCGCTCCTGAACCAGAACAGTCCGTCGTCCATCAACGCGATCAGCACAATGGGGCTGCCCAGCACCCGTCCGGCCAGCGCCGCCAGCCGGTCAAAGGCCGGCTCGGGCGCGGGCAAGGGGCGGAGCGGGTGGAGGTCAGAGCCGGGGCCGGCGTCCAGCGCGGACATATCTGTGCACGCTAATACCGCCACTCTCACGCCGCTCTGACAGTGGGTCGACGGGCCCTGGCCTCCATCTGGCACTCATCAAGTCAGAAAGGCAGCGAGGGCACAGGATCGCTGATGTTGGGTGGTGTCCGGAGGTCTGGCCTCGCCAACGCTCCTTCAGACGGATGGCCGTCCATTTCCGTAACATCCGGGAAGAAGGGGGATGTTCCCCGCCTTCGGCGCTGTTCCAGCCCAATTCCCGGAAATCCGCATTTGTTCCTTCTCTGCTGCGCAGCTCTTCGAGTCCCTCCGGTCGAAAAAATTCCGTAAGGTGTTCCGGAATTTTTCGGAAGCCGTATCACTCCTCCGGGTGCAGGGCCTGGGCCACGGTTCTGGCCAGGTTGGTGGCGCGCGCCAGCTGCCGCTCACCGTCTTCCGGGGCGTAGCCCGCGCTGCGAGGCGTGTGTGGGTGGTCGCGCAAGCTGGCGCGGCGCAGATCGCCCGGACTGGCGTAGGGAATGGGTGTGGCCCGGCAGGCGCGCATCAGCTCTGCGCGGAAGGTCGCTTCATTGGGCCAGGGAAACAGGCGCCGGCGGGTATCCAGGCGCGCGGGCAGGCTCTCGTCACCCAGCAGGCCGCCCGCCTGAATGACCAGTGGCATCAGGGCATCTTTGGCCCGCTGCGACAGTGGCGTGCGGCCCGCGCTCCGGGCCAGTTCGTAGCCGGTGAGGTTGAGGTGGTCCCAGGTGAGGCTCAGCAGTTCGCTGACCTTCAGGGCGTGTTCGTCGATGAGCACCAGAGCGGCGTGCAGCGCGGCCAGATCGGCGTGGCGTCGTGTGTGCCCATGGAGGCGCTGCACCTGTTCGCGCGGCGTGCCGGGCAGATCGGCAAATTCCTTGGGTGGCCGCTGCAGGCCCTGCATGGGGTGTTCCGTGACGGCTCCCACCGCCACAGCGTAGGTGTACAGCGCACTCATGGCGCCCAGACGGGCCCGCACCGTGTTTGGCCGGGCTACTGTGCCGTTGCGGTTGGTGGCCGCCACACCGCTGAGCAGTTCAGAGAGTTCGGCAGAGGGGCGCTGCAGGTTGACCCCGGTGGCCTGCGCCTGGGCGAAGAAGGGCGAAAGCAGGCGCAGCAGATGATCGGTGCGAATCCGCAGGTGGTCCTTGACCAGCGGAAAGAGTTCGTCCAGATCGGCAGCAGCCAGCGCCTGGGACAGCCGGGCAATGTCAGGGGCCATGGCCACAGTGTACATAGATTCGGGAATCTTTTTTGATAGTTCTCTTATACCCTGTTACAGAGCGTAAAACTCTTTTGCACAAAAGCCAAAAACATCAAGGCTATAGCCCCTGACAGAGCCTCACATATTCACTCAACAGTCTTTCCTACACCGCTCAAGCGCTGGCACAGGCGTGGGCAGGACAAACCACCCTGAGAGGAGTTGAGCTGAAAGGAGGCACAAGGGCAGCAATGCCCTCTCAATAGGGAGTGACAGGCCTGCTCCCTGTGCTTTGGCAGGTGCCTATGCCAAAGTCTTATTTTCTCCAAGCCAGGGAGATGTGGCTTGTTTTAACCGCTGCCAACGCAATTATTGCGCGCAACGCCCCAATCTGTACTCACAATTGAGTCAGATTATCAAGGCGCAACAGGCCGTCTTGAGCCCTGCGGTACGGTGAGTCACGTGGCCGGTAGCATCCGCGGAGGCAAGAGCCGCATTCCAGCGGTAAGCCACCCAGTCGTTGTAGCCACAGGCGCCCGAGCATCTCCTCACACGCCGACGTCCAAAAACCCTGCTAGGTTCAGAACAACAGGTCCGCTGATGCCACTGCAGGCAAACCGACGCTTGTCCCCCTGCTCAACTTATGGCCGCGGCGCGAGCGAGGCTGCGGTTTAACCTGAGCCAGCACCCCTTCCGCCGGCTGCAGACGATAAATCTGGAGGGGCCGAACGCCTTATTTCTTGAGGGTCAGTGTGCAGGTGCCGACCTTCATGCCAGCGGCCCGCATGATGCGGAGCGCTTCCTCGGTCGTCGTGGGGTCCGGCGCGGTGGGATCAACCTTGTCCGACTCGGCCTGTAATTCCTCCAGACTCCCACTCATCAGGGCGCCCGTGATGCCAGCAGGGGTCCTGAAGCCGAAGCACATCAGCACGTCGTTCCCAGTCAGGAAGGCTGAGAGCATTTCACCCACAAAGACTTTGCCCGTCTGTGGGTGATAATCGAAAAACCCCATTTCTGAGTCGAAGGACCAGCCTTCGCTGTCAGACCAGCTGGGGGCCTGCATCGTGAGCACAATGGCCCGGCTGACCTTCTGACCATCGGCTCTAGTCCCACTCAGAATCCAGGTCTGACCGGGCTTCACCGGCGACTGCGCCGCGAGGGCCGTTGGAGGACGAGCAGACACCGTCATACGGGGCTGGGGCGGCTCAGCCCCGCCGGTCAGGCCCACGCTTGAGCACAGCAGACAGGTGAGGGCCAAGGCGACACGGATCATGACCGGGAGTGTAGCAGAGGGGACGAAAAGGGGGTATTGGCGCACTGTGCCTGTACAGTGGCTGTGCCCAAGGCACAAGCCTGGGCTGGGGGTGCTTGGGCGAGGGAGAGCAAAGAAGAGGTAGCAGCATGATGGGTCATCAGCCGATGGTGCGATCTGATTGGTTTATGAAGGCAAATAGGCCCGTTGCGCGCAACTATTAACTACATCCAGCGGCAAGAAGGAAAGATGCATCAAAAAAGATTCCCGAATCTTACGCCAACTCCTCAATGGTTCCCTGTCCACACCCGGACGCTATGCTGCGGCCATGTGGGAAACGGACCCCGAAGTGCTGGTCACCGATCTGGGCGATGAACTGATTCTGATGCACGCGGGCCGGAGCCTGATGTACAGCCTGAACGCCACGGGCCGCGCCGCGTGGCTGGCTCTGCCCGCCACCACCCAGGGGGTGGGCGCCGCCCTGAGCGCCGCCTTCCAGGTCCCTGCCGCACAGGCTGAGCAGGACGCTCACACCCTCCTGGTCGATCTGGCCACACAGGGCATGGTGCGCCAGGGCTTAGAGCCAGAGCCTCGGGAGCTCGCTGTTGGTCCTGAGAGCAAGTGAGCGAGCCGGGGAGCGAAAACACGGCCTTGCACTGCCGAGGAAAGAGGAGTCAAACGCTGAGCAGTGACAGGAAAAGGTGCCATCTCCCCCACTGCGGAACCCAGCAGTCCCGACACGTCTTCCCTCTGCGCCCTGCTTTTCCGGCCAGCGCTTAAGATGAGTGGGTGATGTCAGAGCGGACCCTGGTGCCTTCTTCGTTCAGTCCGCTTGATGTTCTTCCACTGCCCACCTGCATTCAGGATGCGGGCGGCGCCGTGATCTACGCCAATCCCGAGCTGGCGGCCCAGACTGGCCTGGAGGCGGGCCCGCTGTGTGCTGCTGGCCTGGGTGCGCTGCTGCATCCAGAGGACCGCCAGACACTCCAGACACAGTGGCCCCGCACCGCCCTGGACCCCGGGCCCAGTGTGCACGACGTTCGTCTGCGGCTGGCCAGTGGGGGCTACCGCTGGCAGCGCCTGCACCGCCGCCCGGTGTGGGCCGGGTCCGACCTGGCCTATGTGCTGAATACGCTGCACGACCTGCAGCCCCAGCGCGACGCCCAGGAGCACTACAGAGGCCTGCAGGCCCTGACGGGAACGCTGGCCAGGGCGCAAACGCTGACCGAGGTGCAGGCCGCCCTGCCCCAGGTGGCCGGCGTACTGGGGGCAACCCAGGCCCACCTCAGCGTGTGCCGGGGCGACAGCCTGCACCTCTTGATGGACGGGAACGGGGCCCAGGAGCGGACCTTGCCCCTGACCCCCGGCAGCGCCCTGGCCGGGCTGCTGGCGGCGGGCGAGCCGGTGCTGCTCAGCGCCCCGGCGCTGGCCGCGCGCTTTCCCGAATGGGCGCTGGGCACAGAAGCCTGGACAGCAACCCCGGTTCAGGCGCTCATCCCCCTGCACACTGGTCCAGGCGGGCGCGCGGTGGGCCTGCTGAGGCTGGGGTTCCCCAGTCCCCGTCCACTGGGCACCGACGAGCGCGGTGTTCTGCAGGCCAGTGCGGCGCTGTTCGCGCAGGCGCTGGACCGCGCCGCGTGGCAGGCGGAACGGGCGCAGGCCGGGCGCACGCGGCGGGTGCTGGACACCACCCCGCAGCTGGTGTGGACCGTGAACATCGAGAGCGGCGAGGCGCAGTTCAATCCCAGCTGGCGCCGCTACACCGGCTGCCCCGAACATGCTGGGCACGAGGTCTGGCGCGAGGTGATTCACCCGGACGACCTGGGCCTGGTGCGGGCGGCCACCACGCCGGCGCCGCAGGCCCCCTTTCAGCAGGAGGTGCGGCTGCGGCGCCGGGACGGCGCCTACGAGTGGCATCAGGTGCAGCTCACGCCCCTGCAGGGTCACGAGTGGCTGGGCAGCGCCACCAATGTCCACCAGCAGCACGAAGTGCAACTGGCCCTCGCGCGCAGCGAGGCGCAGCTCTCGGCGGTGCTGGACGCCCTGCCGGTGGGCGTGCTGCTGGCCGATCCCGCCGGTCACCTGATCCGGGACAACGCCGCGCACCGTGAGCTGTGGGGCATGGCCCCCGAAACCAGCCGCTGGGAGGAGTACGGCGAGTGGGCCGGCTGGTGGCCCGGCACCGGCCAGCGTATCCAGGCCCACGAGTGGGGCATGGCCCGCGCCCTGCTGCAGGGTGAGACCGTTCGGGGCGAACTGGTGGAATACCAGCCGTTTGGCGGCACGGAGCGGCGCTTTTTCCTGAACAACGCCGCGCCCATCCTGGGCGCCGGGGGCCAGTTGCTGGGGGCGGTGGTGGCCGAGCAGGACGTCACCGCGAGGATGGCGGCCGAACAGGCGCTGCAGCAGCATGTCGAGCGGATTGGGCTGGCGCTCGCAGCGGGCGCGATTCTGGGCACATGGTTCTGGGACCTGCGCCACGACCGCTTTACTGTGGACGAGGCGTTTGCCACCAGTTTCGGACTGGACCCCGCGCTGGGGCAGGAGGGCCTGAGCCTGGAACAAGTGATCGCCACCGTACACCCAGACGACCGCCCCGGTCTGGTGGCGGCCATTGACGAGGCGGTGGCGCGGGGCGGCCCATACGCGCATGAATACCGGGTCCGGCGGCGCGACGGCCAGTATTACTGGATCGAGGCCAACGGCCGCGTGGACCTGGACGGGGACGGCACGCCTCTCTCGTTTCCCGGGGTGCTGCTGGACGTGCAGGAGCGCCGGGCCGTGCTGGCTGCCCTGCGCGAGAGCGAGGAGCGTTTTCGTGAGCTGGCCGACCATATCAGCCAGTTCGCCTGGACCGCCGACCCCTCAGGGGCCATCGGGTGGTTCAACCAGCGCTGGTACGACTACACCGGCACCACACTCGAAGAGGTGCAGGGCTGGGGCTGGGCCCAGCTGCACCACCCCGAGCACCGGGACGAGGTGGTGCGCAAGTTCAGCCACGCAGTCAAGGCCGGTGAGCCGTGGGAGGACACCTTTCCCCTGCGCTCCAGGACGGGCGAGTACCGGTGGTTCCTGTCGCGGGCCGTGCCCATCCGGGACGCGCAGGGACAGATTGTGCGCTGGTTTGGCACGAACACGGACGTGACCGCGCAGCGGGAAGCGCAGGCCCAGCTGGCCGAACTGGCAGCCTCACTGGAACGGCGGGTGCAGGCGCGCACCGCCGAACTGGAACGGGCCAACGCGGAACTGCAGCGCAGCAACATGGAACTGGAGCGTTTCGCGTATATCACCTCGCACGATCTGAAAGAACCCATTCGCACCGTGGCCAGCTTCACGGGGCTGATCGCGCAGCGCTACGGCGGGCAGCTGGACGAGCGCGCCCACCTGTATCTGGGCATGATCGAGAAAGGCGCTGAGCGCATGCGGGCTCTGGTGGACGACCTGCTGACCTACTCGCGCCTGAGCGGTGACGCAGCGCCCCTGCAGCCAGTGGACCTGCGCACCCCGCTCACCGAGGCCCTGGCCCGCCTGAGCCGCCGCCTGGAAGAAACCGGGGCGCGCGTGACTGTGGGCGAGTTGCCCGAGGTACTGGGTGACGGCCCACAGCTGGCCCAGCTGCTGCAGAACCTGCTGTCCAACGCCCTGAAGTTCACCCGCCCGGGGGTCACGCCCGAGATTCACCTGGACGCTGCGCGCGAAGGTCAGGCGTGGCACCTGCGTGTGGCCGACAACGGCATTGGCATTGAGGCGGCCTATCTGCAGCGCATCTTCGTGCTGTTTCAGCGCCTGCACGCCCGCGACCAGTACGAGGGCACCGGGCTGGGCCTGGGAATCTGTCAGAAGATTGTCGAGCGCCACGGCGGCGCCCTCTGGGCCGAGAGCACTCCGGGCGTGGGCAGCACCTTTCACTTTACCCTGCCGCTGGCGCCGGAGAAGGCTTCAGCAGCGCCCTGATACGGCTTCCGAACCACTCTGCAAGGGTGACAGGATGGTTCCGACCCCACGGCCACAGAGAGCTGCGCAGCGCAAAACGAACAGTACGGATGCCCAGGAGGTGGGCTGGAACGGCGCCGACGGCGGGGAGCACCCAGGTCCTCTTTGACTGCTCTGGAAATGGACGGCAGACCGGGGGGTAGAGGAAGTGGGGGCGGCGACATGGCCCACTCTCTACTGGCCGCCTGTGATACGGACGGCCGCCTGTGGCGATTTCGCAATGGGCTTCGCCACCTTGACGTCCATCACAGGCCTCCCCACGCCGTGCACCCAAGGTGTGTCAGGTCTTTGGAGAGGCCCCTTCATGGTCAGGCCCCAGGGACTCGTGCTGACGCTTGAGCCTCAATGCCCGGAGCATGATCCAGCAGGTAACCACCAGACCGGGCAGCGTGATGGCGGCCTGGACGGCCGCAACGCCGGCATACCCCTCCTTCTCCAGCCCCTCGGTAATCAGAAAGCTCAGTGGAGCAACCAGGGCCGTCAGGCTGAGGACCCGTGGATCACGTCGCCACCACCAACGAACCGGCAACACCGTGGCTATGCTCAGCACCCAGGTGGCCGCCGTGAAGAGGAGCAGCACCGTCCCCATCAAGAGGTGGCCACTCCCAGGAACGCCCATCAGGCTCCACGTACCGACTATCAGGGTGTACCCACACATGCATCCTGCGATCAGCGTGGCCCAGATACCGAGCATGGTGGTCAGCCATCCTGGCAACTGGCCCATGACGACCTGCAGGCGGGCGCCCAGTGGTGTGGACGAACTCACCCTCGGCACCCGCCCGTGCTACGGAGTACGTCTGAAGGAATCGGGCGCATGTGGAACAAAGGCGATACGAGTGACGACATAAGTTCATCTCGTATGTTGAGGCGTCGCGCAGTGGCCGCCGTCCTGATACACCTACATTCTGCTTAACGAACGTCGAAAAGCCAGAATCCGTCTGGGTTGAAAGCGTGTCGTGACTTCATCTTGAACGCCCATCGCCAAAGGCCGTCGGGAACACATGAAGCCCGGAGGCCGGATTTCCTGAGGGTGGCCTGGGGCGCCGCTCATCCTGTCAGGGGACCTAGGCGACCAGACTCCGGTGTGGCGGCGAGGACCGCCGCCTTTCAAGGAGGTGGTCATGAGCTCCATTCTTTCCGCCACTGGCCAGCTGAGCTGGCTGCGGCCAGATGTGGCGCGGCTGCGCCTGCCGCTGGTGAACGTGTATTTCGTGGGCCACCCCGGCCAGGACTGGGTGCTGGTGGACGCGGGCCTGCCTGGAACAGCCGGGCTGATTGAGCGGGCCGCGCAGGCGGCTTACGGCGGGCGCGCGCCGCGCGCCATTGTGCTGACCCACGGCCACCTGGACCATGTGGGGACGCTGCGGGCGCTGCATCGCCGCTGGGCAGCCCCCATCTTCGTGCATCCCCTGGAGCGGCCCTTCGTGACCGGCCAGGCGCGCTATCCCTGGCCAGACCCCCTGGTGGGCGGCGGGATGAGCCTGCTTTCCCCGGCGTTCGTGCCCGGGCCCTTTGATTTCGGGTCAGCGGTGCAGACCCTGCCAGAGGGGGGCGAGGTGCCGGCGCTGCCGGACTGGCGCTGGCTGCACACGCCGGGGCACACCGACGGCCACGTGGCCCTGTGGCGCGCGGCCGACCGCACTCTGCTGGCCGGTGACGCGGTGGTCACCACCCACCAGGCCACGGTGCGCGGCGCGCTGACCCTGCACCCGGTCTCGGTGCAGGGGCCGCCCAGCTATTACACGCCCAACTGGACGGCGGCGCACACCTCGGCGCAGCAGCTGGCTGAACTGGAGGCCGACCTGCTGGCCACCGGCCACGGGCACCCAGTCCAGGGACCCCAGGTGGCAGCTGATCTGACGCGGCTGGCGCGCACCTTCGACGAGCGCAGCCGGCCTTTTGGCGGCTGGTACACCCGCCACCCCGTGCCGGTGGGCGGCCCGGTGCCCCGGGGACCCGGGCCACTGGGTCGCCCGCTGGCCGGACTGGGCGCCCTGGCTGCCCTGTGGTGGCTGACCCGGCGCTAAGGCAAACCCTGGCTCCACCCTGGGCAAAGGCCCTGGGCGTCCGGGTGAATGCACTGGGCCGCGGTGCCGCTGCTCGCCCGTGCGGCATGCTGAGGCCCAGATGACCACGCCCCGCGCGCCCGCCCCGCCCCCCGCCGAGACCCTGAGCCTGCGCGAGCGCCTGCACGATCTGCGCGCCACGCTGGCGCTGGTGTGGGCCGCCAGTCCCCGGCACAGCCTGGTCTATGTGGCCACCACACTGGCGGCCAGCGCCCTGCCAGCGGCCAACCTGTATATCAGCAAACTGCTGCTCGACGAGGTGGCCCGCGCGGCGCAGGGCGGGGTGACCTACCGTGCGCTGCTGGTCCTGCTGGCCGTGCAGGTGGGGCTGGTGGTGCTGGGCAGCCTGCTCTCCACCCTGCAGGCAGCGGCGCAGCAACTGCTGGGCGACAGCCTGCAGCACGCGGTCAGCCGCCGCATTCTGACCAAGGCCGCTGCCCTGAGCGTGGAGAGTTTCGAGCACGCTGAAACCTACGACCGGCTGCAGCAGGCGTACCGCGAGGTGGGGTCGCGCCCCCTGGGGGTGGCCACGCAGCTGGTGTCGCTGGCCGGAGGGCTGGTCACGCTGGGCTCGGTGGGGGCGCTGATGCTCACGCTGGGACCCTGGGTACTGCCGCTGGTGATGCTGGCCACGGTGCCCGGGGTGATCGTGAACAACCGCTTCGGCGTGGAAGGCTACCGCATGCTGCGCCGCCAGACCCACGACGCGCGCGTGCAGAATTACCTGGGCAGCCTCCTCACCTCCGACGCACAGGTCAAGGAGGTGCGCCTCTTTGGCTTCGAGACTGAACTGCTGTCGCGCTGGCGCGACTACTACCTGGGCTTTCGCCGCCAGCTCGAAGCCCTGGTGCGCCGCCGCGCGGGCTGGGGCTTCGCTGCGTCGCTGCTCAGCGCGCTGCTTATTGGGCTGGCCAGCGCCCTGATTCTGCGCCGGGCGGCGGCCGGGCAGGTGAGCGCCGGGGAATTCAGCGTGTTCGTGCTGGGCATCGCGCAGGTGCAGAGCACGGTCAGCGGGCTGCTGGGCGGCGGCAGCGCGGTGTACCAGAACCTGCTGTACATGCGCAACCTCTTTGCCTTTTTAGAGTTGCCCAGCCGCGACCTGGACGCCGGGGAACCGTGGCAGGGACCCATCCACACCATCGAGTTCCGCCGCGTGGGTTTCCGCTACCCCCTGACCGAGCGCGACGTGCTGCGCGACGTGAGCTTCACGGTGCGGCGGGGGCAGGCCCTGGCCCTGGTGGGCGAGAACGGCGCGGGCAAGACCACGGTGATCAAGCTGCTGACCCTGCTGTTCTCCCCCACCAGCGGCCAGATTCTGCTGAACGGCGAGGACGCCGCGCGCTTCAGTCCGCGCAGCGTGCAGCGCGAGATGAGCGTGATCTTCCAGGATTTCGGCCAGTATCAGCTGAGCGCGCGCGCCAACGTGGCCCTGGCCACTGCCTCCGACCCCGCGCAGGAAGCTGGGGTGGCCCGGGCGGTCACGCGGGCAGGCGCCGACTTTGTGGGGACGCTGCCGGACGGGCTGGACACACCGCTGGGCCGGCTGTTTCAGGGCGGGCGCCAGCTCTCGGGCGGGCAGTGGCAACGCCTCGCCCTGGCCCGGCTGTATTTCCGCGACGCCTCGGTGCTGGTCTTCGATGAGCCCACCGCCGCCCTGGACGCCCGCGCCGAGTTCGAGACCATTCAGGCGCTGCGCGAGGAAACGCGCGGGCGCATCACCCTGCTCATCTCGCACCGCTTTTCCACTGTGCGCCTGGCCGACCTGATTCTGGTGCTCTCGGGGGGCGAGGTGGCCGAAGCGGGCAGCCACGCCGAACTGATGGCGCGCGGCGGGCGCTACGCGGCGCTCTACGACCTGCAGGCGCAGGGGTATGTGAGCGAGGCGGAGCGTGTGCCCCGCCCGGATGGGCCCACAGGATGAATCGTGCGCGGCGCTTTGCCTTGGGCTGGCCCATCGGCCAGCCCCGCGATGCCCTGCTGTTCAAAGCGCGTCAGATCGTTGTGCACCGCTTGTGGATTGCGCTCGAAGTGCTGCGCGAGCTGGGTGACTGTCCAGCCCGCTCGGTGCAACCGAAGCAGGGTCGCCCGGAAGCGCACTTTCGGATGCACGTGGACATTGAACTCCAGCGCACGGAGCTGCTGGTCAGCAGCTTCGCTGATCTCGATTCGTCGCGTAGGGCGGCCCATGCCCGAATCCTACTTCTTATTCACGAGCTACTTAAGGACGTTGCACCTCACGTTACGACTTTGCAGGAGAGCACCGCAAAGTCTCCACTCCCGGTGCAACGTCCTTTTTTCGATACTCGCTCCGCTCGGTTGATCTAAAGATCAACAGCGAGCTACTTAGGTGAAGCTGCGTTGCGAACTGAGGTGGGGATAGACCGCTGAGTGTTGCTGGTGTTTCTGGCCTGGACGCTGGCTATCCTCCACCGAGAAGCAGGCATAACCCTGGAAGCATGTGCCGCGCTGGCCGTGCCCAGGGTGATACCACTCGTGTACTTAAACCCTCTCCTCAACACATTCAGCAAAAATGCAGATTTTCTCGCTCAGCACGGCCATCCACTCCACTATGCGAGGTGCAACTCCTGAGCCTTAGAGGCCACCAGCTCTCATTGTGGGACTTTTTGATTACGGTATGCGACGACGTAAGCGGGGAGCAAGCCAGTTCCAAAGCCCGAGAGCCAGGAGGAGTACGAAACCAATTAACCCTATGTAGTCTAGGAAATCGTCAACAACCCAATACAAGAAAGGTTTCCAAGCGGGAATAAGTTCAGGAAGCACGAGGAACACCGCCAGAAAAGCAAATGTGAATGCGGCCTCGTGTCTAATCTTTCGCCACGAAGCACGTTTATAAGCCTTCCGGTAGACCAAGAAATAGGCCGTGAGAAGGGCCAAGCCGATCAATACATCCTCTGCGGACAGCCCCAGCATAGTTCTAGAGTACGCCACTCAGAAGAGGACTCGGACGACTGATGACCTTGACCGCTAATGGCTGCCTCTCGCCCCTCATTGCCAGTGGGCAAGAAAAGTTCAGGGAACACAGCCATTCAGACGTATCACGAATTGGACAAAATTTCGGTCTTCGCCAGGTGAGACCCTTCTCGAGCCGCTGCCCTCGCGCCCTTCCGGCTGCTGTGGGTGGTGAGCCCGACCCGACTTCCCGGCGCTCAGACCCCGCCTGGACCCACTGTCCTGAGCGTTTCCTGATCTTCGGCGGCACCAGCGCAGGCCAGCGCTATGCTGCGCGGCGATGATCGGTGTCCTGGCCCCTGGGCAAGCGGCGGCGGCCCCCCCCGGGGGGCGGCCCGTGTCAGCCGGGCTGGGCCGGGCGCCATGACCCTGGAACTGCTGAACGCCGAGGCGCTGCTGCATGGCTTGGACACCGCCGAGCAGGCCCTGGTGGGGGCCGCCACCCAGGCCGATGTGCGGGCCCGGGCCCCCGGCGCCTTTGCGGCCCTGGGCCCGGAGGTGACCGTGGCGTGGGTGACGGCGGACCGGCTGGCCGAGGTGCTGGGCGCTGCCAAGCTGACCCCGGGCCGACTGCACCTGGGGGGCGGCGAACACGGCCAGCCCGCCTGGGCTGCGCAGTGGCTGGACCGGACCGCCGAGGCGCTGCTGGTGCAGCGGCCCGGGGCCCGGTGGACGGCCGCCGAGCAGGCGCTGCTGCGCGCCGCCACGCTGGTAGTGGACCGCGCGCTGGACCGCTGCACCCAGGCCGGGCAGCTGACCGCCGAACGCGCCGCCCTGGCCGCCTTTGCCGGGTTCAGTGAGCAGGCCCTGCGCAGCACCGACGTAACCGCGCTGACCCAGCGGGCAGTGGCGGTGCTGCGCGCCACCCTGGGCCCGGTGGCCGCCGCCTATCTGGTGCCGCAGGGGCGGCTGTGGCGGGCCTCGGTGCTGTCGGGGGGGGTACCCGAGGCGCTGGCGGCCCAGCTGCGCGCCGGGCTGCCGCTACGCGGGCCCAGCGTGGAAGCGGCCCTGGCCTCGCGCGACGTGCTGTTTGTGCCGCAGTGGACGGCACCCAACGTGCCGGGCGTGCAGGCGTTCCGGGCCGTGGCCCTGTGCCCCATGCACCAGGGCGGCGCGGCCGTGGGCCTGCTGGCCATGGGCACAGCGCAGGCCACCGGCTGGACCGAGCGCGAACGCAGCGTGTTCCGGGCGGTGGGCCGCAGCCTGGCCCTGGCGCTGGACCGGGCCCTGCAAGACGCGGGCCTGCGCGAGGAAAACGCGGCGCTACAGGCGCAGGCCCGCGCGCTGGAGGCGTTTGCGCAGCTCAGCGCCGATCTGGGAACCCAGGACCAGCGCCTGGCCCTGATTCGCCGCGCCCAGGAGGTCATTCTTTCGCTGATGCCCCGGGGCTTTGCCGCCTACTTCGAGGAGCACGGCGGGCACTGGCAGCTGCGCTCGCAGGTGGGGCAGGTGCGCTCGGCGGCCTTTCAGGCGGCGCTGGACGCGGGCCTGGGTGGCGGGGCCCCCAGCCTGCGGCTGCCCTGGGAGAGCGGCGAGCCGTACTACCAGGCCGCCTACGACGCCACCGCCGACGGGCTGGACCTCCCGGACGCTCCGGGCGCGCTGGCCAGCCTGCCGTTGCAGGTGGGCGAGGAACGCCTGGGGGTATTCACGGTGGGCCAGTTCGCGGCGCAGCCCTGGACGGCGGGCGAGCGCACCCTGCTGCTGGCCGTCACCCAGAGCCTGACCCTGGCGCTGGGGCGCGCGCGCAGTGTGCAGCAACTGCAGCAGTCTGCCGCTGAACTGGAACGCAGCAATGAGGCCCTGCAGGCGGCCAACGAGGAGCTGGAGGCCTTTGCCTACTCGGTCAGCCACGACCTGCGCGCGCCGGTGCGGCACATTGCGGGCTTTGCCGATCTGCTGTCGCGTGCCCTGGACGACGAGACGCGCGCGCAGCCCAAGGTGGCGCGCGCCCTGCAGGTGATTGAGGGCGCGGCGGCCCAGATGAACGCCCTGATTGACGCCATGCTCAACCTTTCGCGCGCGGGGCGCCACGAGCTGCGCCTGGCCCAGGTGGACCTGGGGGCTCTGACGCGCAGCGTGCTGGCCGAACTGCAGCCCGAACTGCAGGGACGTGACCTTCAGGTGCAGGTGGGCGAGCTCCCCACCGTGTATGCCGACGCCGCGCTGCTGCGGCAGGTGCTGGCCAACCTGCTGGGCAACGCGGTGAAGTACACCGCCCGCTCAGAGCACGCCCGTATTGAGGTCTGGGCCGAGGACACCCCCGGAGGCTGGACAGTGCATGTGCGCGACAACGGCGTGGGCTTCGATCCGCGCTACAGCCACAAGCTGTTTGGGGTGTTTCAGCGCCTCCACCGCGCCGAGGACTTTGGCGGCAGTGGGGTGGGGCTGGCCAATGTGCGCCGCATTCTGCAGCGGCACGGCGGCAGCTGGTCGGCCCAGGGCCAGCCCGGTGAGGGCGCCACTTTCAGCTTCAGCCTGCCCCGGGTGCCGGTCCTGCCACCAGGGTAAGGGCCCTGGCTCCTGTACACGGCAATACCCCCATGCCCTGAGACGGACGGCTGTCCATGTCCGCACCTCCAGGAGGATGGGGGATGTTCCCCGCCTTGGGCGGGGAGCAGTTCAATGCCCGGAACCCTGCCTGTGTTCCTGCTCTGCTCCGACGCTCTGCGAGTCCCTGCGGGCGGAGACATTCCGCAAGACGTGACGGAATGTCTCGGAAGCCGTATGAGAGGTTTGGCATGGCCTGCGGGGGGCCGGGCTGAAGTACCCTCCAGGAGGTGGACAGCGCCCGTGCCTTCACCGGGGGTAATCCAGGTTTCAGGTGAGTTCATCATGAAACCGCTACAATCAGGCGTCGCTGGAAGGTTGGCTTTCTGGCGTGCTGGCCCAGCTTCTTTCTCACTTCATCTCTTAAGGAGCCCTTCATGCGTCGCACTTTCCCCTGCGTCCTTCTGACCGCCCTCCTGCTCCCCGCTTGTAGCTCCGTGCCCACCCCAGAGGTGCAGCGGCCCAGCAGCATTCTGACGGTGGCCGCGGCGCCGGCCGTCAGCAACGAGACCCTGGAACAGCGCTACGGCGGCAAGGTGGCGCTGCGCACTGGTACCTTTGCGGTGCTGGGGAATCCCACCCGCGCGCCGCTGCAGGCACAGGGCGGCGCCCGGCCAGAGCCCAACCGGGACGTGCTGTCCGTGCCTTCTGATACGCCGCCCACCTTCTGGAGCAGCACCAGCAAGATCTCCTGGGGCCGCAGCACTGGCGACCTGTGGTCCAGTACCGTGACCGACTGGACGGGGACTGCCCAGCAACTGTGGTCGGGCGGCACCTACCAGGGTTTGCCCGCCAACACCGCTGTGTGGCGGCGCATTGGCCTGGAAGGCGCTTACGCCGACAGCCGCCTGGGGGCAGGGCGCACCGTTGCCGTGATTGACAGCGGCGTGGACCTGCAGCACCCCATGTTCACCCACCTGCTGAGTGCCCCAAACACCTGGCGCGACTTCGTGGATGGCGACGCCCGGCCCCAGGAAGAAGGCGCCGTGGGCCAGGGTGCCTACGGCCACGGCACGGTGGTGGCGGGTATTGCGGCGCAGGTGGCCCCGCGTGCCAGGATCATGCCGCTGCGAGTGCTGGACCACACCGGCCGGGGCGACGCGCTGAACGTGGCGGCGGCCATCGTGTGGGCGGTGGACCACGGAGCCGACGTGATCAACCTGAGCCTGGGCACCGCCGAGCCCTTTGACGCCCTGCAGCAGGCGGTTGCCTACGCCAACAGCCGGCAGGTGCTGGTGGTGGCGGCGGCGGGCAACAGTGACCGCCCCGAACTGGACCATCCGGCGGCCGGGTTTGGCGGCCAGCCCCTGAACGTGGCCGTGGGGAGCGTGGATAGCGACGACCTGAAAAGCTCGTTCTCGTCGTATGGCCCCGCTGTGGGCCTGATGGCCCCTGGTGAGCAGGTGGCTGCCCCGTACCCCGGGGCGCGGGCCGGGCAGTTCAGCGGCACCTCCATGAGCACGCCCGTGGTGGCAGGCGCCCTGGCACTGGGGCTGTCGCAGGGGGCCAGCCCAGAGGCAGCCCTGGAGGCCCTGCAAGACGGGGCGCTCCAGCTGGACGCGTTGCCCGGCAACAGGGCCTACCAGGGCCAGCTGGGTGCCGGGCGCGTGAACCTCACCGATTTCCTCGACGACCTCAATGACTGAGACGAGTTCCGAACAATTCCGTAATGTGTTCCGGAATTGTTCCGACCAGAGGGGCTCCCAGAGCGGCGGAGCAGAGCAGGAGAAAATGCGGCTGTCCGGGCATTGGACTGGAACAGCGCCGCAGGCGGGAACCATGCCCCCTCTTCCCGGATGGAACGGAAGTGGACGGAATCCGTATGATCTGGGGTCCGTCCCGGGTGGGCCCATCCGGGTGACCGGAGGAGGACCGCTGCTCTGGGCCGAGGCCCGGGCGATGCGGCCCTCTGCGGCTTCCCCTGGCTACTCGCAGGACCCTGGTGGCTGGAGGCGTGTGCCCTCTCACCCAGTTCAGCAGCCATTCCATCCTGGCCCACCGCGCCCCCTCACCTGATGTCAGACGCGCTGCAGGAAGTCCTGGATCTGCTGGACAGAGGCAATCTGGAGGCCGCGCACACCGCGCTGGCCTCGCTTTCTGCCGCCGATCTGCCCTATGGCAGGGGTGAGTACCACAAGGCGGCTGGCGATCTGACGCAGGCCCAGCAGGATTTTGAACAGGCCCGCGAGGCCGCGACCCTGCGGGGTGACCTGGCCGATCAGGCGCGCAGCCTCGTGCAGCTGGCCCACCTGCACCACCTTCAGCTGGACAGCGAAGAAGCGCTGCGGCTGCTGCAGGAAGCCGCCCAGTTGCGCGGGCGGCTGGGCGACATGGTGGGGCGGGTGAACGTGCTGTGTAATATCGCTGGTATCTGCCTGAGTCTGAACGATGACTACCAGGCCATGCTGGCGCTGCAGGACGCGCAGACGACCCTGGACCAGATGCCGGCCAGCGAGCTTCCCCTGGCGGCCGAACTGCATTTTCTGAACACGCTGGCCCGGGCCCTGACCTCGCAGGGCAAGCTGGACGAGGCGGCCCACCAGTACCGGCGCTGCCTGGAACGGGCGCGGAGCGCTGGGGCCGCGAGCGCGCTGTTTCTGGCAGCCATCAATCTGGGGGACGTGTATCTGAAAGGGGCGCGCTATGCCGAGTGCGTGGCGCTGCTCGAACCCCTGATTCAGGAACCCGAGCTGCCCAGTCTGCCGGACATGCAAGCGTATGTTCAGCTGAATCTGGCGCAGGCACTGTTTCACCTGGGGCACGCGGAAGCCCGGGCCTGCGCCGAGCAGACCCAGGCCACCTTTGAGGGAGTGCATGACCCTGACGGGGTGATGGCCACGCAGCTGCTGCTGGCGCGCATTTACCAGGGGGCCGGCGAGCACGACCTGGCCCGCGCCGCCGCTGCCCAGGCCCTGGACCTGGCCACAACAGACCGCCGCAAGCAGGTGGAACTGGACGCTCTGAACATTCTGGCCGAGCTGTCCGAACCCGGGCACCCGGCGCAGGCGGTGGCCTACCTGCGCCAGGTACTGGCCCTGCAGGCGGAACTGGGCGCGGCCTCGCAGGACCGGCACCTGCGCGAGCTGACCGCGCAGGCTGCCCTGGACAGCGCCCAGCGGCGCGCGGCCTACGAACAAGCGCTGCGGCTGCAGGCCGAGGAAACGGTGCAGCGCCAGCTGCAGGAACTGGAACGGGGGCGGCTGTACGATCCCCTGACCGGGCTGCCCAACCGAGTAATGCTGCGTGCGCAGCTGGCCCAGCAGGTGGAGCGGGCCAGGCGTGTGGGCACGGAATTTCTGCTGGTGTCGGCCGACCTCAACCGCTTTCAGCTGGTGAACGACGCCTATGGCCAGGACGCCGCCGACGAGGTGCTGCGCGCAGTGGCCGGTCGGCTGCGCGCGGCGCTGCAGGATGACGAGATGGTGGCGCGGGTGGGCGGCGACGAATTTGCCCTGATCCTGCTGGGGCGCCGCGCCGACGGCACCCTGGATCAGCGGCTGGCGCAGGCCCTGGACGCCCTGAATGCCCCGGTGCCCGTGGGCGGCCACCCCATTCGGATGTCGTGGAGCGTGGGCGCCGCGCACTGGCCTAGCGACGCCCGCGAACCCGAGGCGCTGCGTCAGGCGTCGGAACTGGCGCTGAACGACGCCAAGGCTCAGGGCGAGGCCTGCGTGGCCTACGACCGCCGGGCGCACGCCCACGCGGGCCTGGAAGGGGCGCTGGCCCGCGCGCTGGAACGCGGCGAATTCGAGCTGCACTTTCAGCCCATGATTGACGTGCGTTCGCGGCAGGTGGTGTGCGCGGAGGCCCTGCTGCGCTGGCGCAGCGCCGAACATGGCCTGCAGAGCCCGGGGATTTTCATGCCCATTCTGGAACGCAGCGGCCAGATTGTGGAGGTGGGGGCCTGGGTGCTGCAGGCGGCCTGCGCTCAGGCGGCGCGCTGGGGGGGGACCCGGGTGGCGGTGAACCTCTCGGCGCAGCAGTTTGCCCGCTCGGACCTGCGTGGCGTGGTGCGCGCCGCCCTGCAGGGCAGCGGCCTGGAACCTTCATGCCTGGAACTGGAAATCACCGAGAGTCTGATGATGCAGTCGCCCGAGCGGGCGGCGCGGGTGCTGAGCGAGTTCCAGGCCGACGGGGTGCGGGTGATGCTGGACGACTTCGGCACCGGCTACAGCAGCCTGGGCTACCTCGCCCGCTTTCCCCTGAGCGGCCTGAAGATTGACCGGGGCTTTGTGACCGCGCTGCAGGAACAGCCCGGCGGGCGCGACGCGGCCATCGTGCGGGCGATGGTGGGCCTGAGCCGCGACCTGGGCCTGGAACTGGTGGCCGAGGGCGTGGAAACCCTGCGGCAGGCCGACCTGCTGGCCGCGCTGGGGGTGCAGGTGATGCAGGGCTATTACTTCGCGCGCCCCACGGCGAACTGGCAGCCGCCCCGGGCGTAGCAGGCAGAGGAGAACAGCGGGGCAGCGGCCTGGGGCGCCCTCAGCGCCAGGAGCGCGCCTGGGGCGGCAGATGGTGGACCTCGTTAAAGCTGTCCAGGCTTACCCGGCCCCGGCCAAAGCTCAGGCGGGTAACCGAGGCGTTGCGCACCCGCCAGTCCAGGGCCAGCATGCTTGCCGGCGGCGCGCTCAGCACCTGGGCCACCAGCAGGGCAATCACGCCGCCGCTGGTGAACACCACCGCCCGGGTGCCAGAGGGCAGCTTCACCAGATCGTGCAGGGCGGCTGCCACGCGCGACTGGAACGCGGGCCACGGCTCGACCGTCGGGTGGGTCAGGGTGCCGGCCTGCCAGTGCTGGGCCACAGTCTCCAGCACGCCTTGAAAGGCGCGTTGCCGCTCGGCGGGCTCAGACTCCGGGCGACCCAGGCTGCCGAGCTGAGCGGCCACCCTGGGCACCTGCGCGGCCAGCTGGGGCGCCAGCACGCGCATCAGCCCCTCGCCGTCGTATTCCGCCAGCCGGGGGTCCTCGGTCAGAAACGGCCAGCCGTCACCGGCGGCTTGGGCGGCCAGTTCAGCAGTTCGGCGCTGCCGGTTCAGGGGGCCATGCCACACCTGGGTGGGGCTCATGCCCTCAGCGGCCAGCATTCTGCCAGTCCGGCGGGCCTGCACCTGCCCCAGGGGAGAGAGCCGGTCGGAATCGGGGTCGAAAGGGGTGGCCTGAGCGTGGCGGACCAGCAGCAGTTCAGCCACGGGGCAGGAAGCTGGCCCCATTGATTCGCCGCTCAGCTTCAGCGATCAGCCACGCGGCCTGGGCCGCCAGTGGTGCAAAGCGGGGGTCCTGGGTCTGCCCGGCGTCGTAGCGGGCGAAGATCTGCAGCACGATCACCGCCAGCTTGAAATGGCCCAGCACCTCATACCAGGACAGGCTGCTCGTCACGTGACGAGCACGGCGGGCCTCGTAGCGGGCCACCAGTTCGTCGCGCCCCAGAAAACCCGGGGCACTGGCCCCCACCCGGTTCGGGGCGCCGCCGGGCAGCTCGGGCAGGGTCCAGTAGGTCAGGGTCAGACCCAGGTCCACCAGGGGGTCGCCCACGGTGGTCATCTCCCAGTCCAGCAGGGCGGTCACCCGGCCCGGGTCCTGGGGGTCAAACATCAGGTTGTCGAGTTTGAAGTCGTTGTGAACCAGCGTGTGGGCGCTTTCGGGCGGGGTATGAACCTGCAGCCACGCCATCACCATTTCGTCGGGGAGGGCGTCTGGCAGATCGCTGCCCCCCTGCAGGGCCTCGCGGGCGCGGCGCCAGCGGCCCGCCCACCCCGCCACCTGCCGGGCGTTGAAGCCCTCAGGCTTGCCCAGGGCGCGCAGGCCAGCGGCGTCAATATCCACCGCGTGCAGGTCGGCCAGCGTGTCAATCAGCGCGGCCGAGAGCTGCGCGGGGGCGCCGGACCGGGCCGCGTATTCGTGGGGCAGGGCCGCGCGCACCACCACGCCCCGGCGCCTCTCCATCAGGTAAAAGGGGCGGCCCAGCACCGCCTCGTCTTCTACCACCAGCACCGGGCGCGGGGCCACCGGCAGCACCGGATGAATGCGCGACAGCAGCCCGGCCTCGCGCACCATGTCGTGGGCGCCGGGCGCCACCGGCCCCAGCGGCGCGCGGCGCAGCACGTATTCGGTTTCGCCCAGGCGCAGCAGGTAGGTAAGGTTAGAAAAGCCGCCCGGAAACTGCTCGACCTGCAGGGCGTCCACATCGCCCGCCACGCGGCCACGCAGGGCCCGGCGCAGGGCAGCCAGCGGCAGCTCTTCCCCCGGGCGCACCGGGGCCGTGTCCGGGCGCGTCACCGCCTCCCCCTCACGCCTTTCCCAGCAGCGCCAGGGCCCGGGTGCGCAGGGCGCGCATGCGCACAATCCAGCCGTCGTAATCGGCGGCCTTCAAGGCAAAGCCCTTCAGCGTGGTGGGGTGGGTGGTGATTAAAAAGGCGTCGGCACGCAGGGCGGCCAGGGTGCGGTCCACCAGTTCGTCGGTGGTGATGGCGGTCTGCTGCAGCAGCGGCGCGTGCGCGATCATGGGGGTCCACACCCCTTCGGGGCACAGGCAGGCCACCCGGATGCCCCGGTCGCCATAGGTGATCGCCAGCCACTCGGCAAACGCCAGCGCACCGTGTTTGGTAACCGCGTAGGGCGCCGAGTGCAGTTCGGTCAGCAGTCCCGCCGCCGACGCAGTGTTCAGCAGGTAGCCCTCGCCGCGCGCCAGCATATGCGGCAACAGGTGCCGGGCGGCCCACACGTGGCTCATGACGTTCACCCGGTGGCTCAGGTCCCAGTGGGCATCGGGGGATTCGGGGCCCTCGCCAATCGCCACGCCCGCATTCGAGCAGAAGAGGTCAATTCGGCCTTCGTTCGCCAGCACGTCCTGAATGAGGCCCTGTACGCCTGCCTCGGTGCCCACGTCGGCGGCCACGAAACGGGCGCCCATCCGGGCGGCCGCCTGAAGGCCCTGCTCTGCATTTCGGTCAGAGGCGATCACCGCCGCGCCCTCCCCCACCAAACGTGCCGCCAGCGCCTGCCCGATGCCGGACGCCGCGCCCGTGACCACGATGATTTTGCCTGGAAACTCCATGTTCAGTCCTCCTGGTGGCGGGCGTGCCGCCCCAGTTCCACCTTGGCCACCGTCTCGGTGTGCACGATGTCCGGGCCATCGGCCAGCCGCAGGGTGCGGGCCTGGGCGTACATCAGGGCCAGCGGCGTGTCCTGGCTGACCCCGGCGCCGCCGAACACCTGAATGGCGCGGTCAATCACCCGCAGCGCCACATTGGGCGCGACCACCTTGATGGCGGCAATCTGCCCCCGCGCCGCGCGGTTGCCCACAGTGTCCATCAGGTGGGCGGCCTGCAGCGTCAGCAGCCGCGCCTGATCAATCTCGATGCGGGAATGGGCAATGGCCTCGCGCACATGCTGGTGCCCCGAAAGCGGCTTGCCAAAGGCCACCCGCTGCTGTGCCCGCTCCACCATCAGTGTCAGGGCGCGCTCGGCCTGCCCAATCAGGCGCATGCAGTGGTGAATGCGGCCCGGCCCCAGCCGCCCCTGCGCAATTTCAAAGCCCCGGCCCTCGCCCAGCAGGAGGTTGCTCGCCGGCACGCGCACGTCGCGGAAGGTCATCTGCGCGTGGCCGTGGGGCGCGTCGTCGTAGCCGAAGACGGTCAGCATCCGCTTGGTGGTCACGCCGGGGGCGCTCATGGGCACCAGAATCATGCTCTGCTGCTCGTGGCGAGGGGCCTGCGGGTTCGTCTTGCCCATGAAGATGGTCACGGCGCAGCGGGAATCACCCGCGCCACTGGTCCACCACTTCTCGCCGCTCAATACGTACTCGTCGCCGTCACGCTCGATGCGGGCCTGGATGTTGGTGGCGTCGCTGGACGCCACGTCCGGCTCGGTCATGGAAAAGGCCGAACGGATCTCGCCGCGCAGGAGCGGCCACAACCACGCCTCCTGCTGCTCCGGGGTGCCGTAGCGGGCCAGCACCTCCATGTTGCCGGTGTCGGGGGCCGAGCAGTTAAAGACTTCAGGCGCCCACCACACGCGGCCCATCAGTTCGCACAGCGGCGCGTAGTCCAGGTTGGTCAGGCCCGCCCCAAAACGGCCCTGGGGGTCACTGGCCGGCGGCAGAAAGAGGTTCCACAGGCCCTCGGCACGCGCCTGCTCTTTCAGCGTTTCCAGCAGGGGCAGCGGGGCCCAGCGGTCTCCCGTGTCAATCTGGTCCCTCACAGCCGCCTCGTTGGGATAGATGTGGGCGTCCATGAAGCGCTGCAGCCGCACGTGCAGATCACGGGTGCGGGGGGAGAGGTCAAACAGGGTCATAGGGGCTCCTCTTCCGGGTGCAGCGGCCGGAAGCCCGCCCAGTCCCCCTCAATGCTCAGCAGCATGTCGCGCTGGCCCACGCCGCGTGGGCCGCGCAGCGCCAGTGCTTCCGGCAAATCGTCATCGGCCACCTGCTCGGCGCACCGGGCGTCCTCGTCGAAGAGGGGGCGGTCAGGGGCAAAGGCGAGGGTGGCCTCGAAGGTGCCGCGAATCACTGGGGGTCCTGGGCCGGCAGGTCGTACACGGTGACGTGCACGCCGTGCCGGGTCAACTCGTCCTCGATGATGGGTTCAATGATTGCCCAGTCGCCGCCCGCCACCCCCGCGCCAATCCGGGGCATGTGGACGGTGGCACCCTGCTGCTGGGCCTCGCGCCGCACCCGCGCCAGCCTAGTGCGAATGGCTTCGTAGCGCACCGGGGGCTGGGGGGCAGGCCGGTTCTTGCGGGCAATGTCGTGCTGGCCCACCAGATTGGCCACCACGAGGTCCGGGGCCACCGGCACAAACTGCACCTCGCCCAGCGCGTAGGGCTGCCCCGTTTCACCAGCTGCCCAGCGTTTGAACTCCGTTTCGGGCGCCCTGAACCGCTGCGACAGGGCCAGCACAAAGCCCCGGCCCCAGGCGCCGATGTCATTGCACACATGCACCAGCAGCTTGGGCCCGTCGCCCTGCGGCTGCGTGGCGTCATACAGGTTCCGAAAAATTCCGTAACGAGTTACGGAATTTTTTCGACCGAAGGGAGCAGGAAAAGATGCGGATTTCCGGGAATTGAAGGAACATCCGGCTCTTTCCCGGATGTTACGGAAATGAACGGAATCCGTATCACCGGTCACATACACGGGGGTCATGCGTCTTCTCCTTTCTGGCCCACCCACACATGGCCGCGCTGGAAGGCATACAGGGAATGGAGGGGCCCCGGGTCCGCCACCCGGTAAGGGCGGCGCAGCACCGACAGCCCCGCTGCCACCTCCTCCCCGGTCAGGAAGAACTCGTCCAGCCCTGTCGCCCAGTGCAGGTCGCTCAGACGCGGTTCCTGCGCCAGCAGCTGCGGGGGCAGCGGCCGGGGCTTGGCAGGCGTGAACATGGTGCGGTACATCTGCGCCCGCTCGGGCGAGGCCATGACCACCTGCGAATCAATGAAGTGGGGCCACGACACCCACAGCGCCAGATAGCCCACGTCCGCCCGGCCGGCAGCGGCGCGGGCCCAGGCAGTGTGAATGTCCAGCAGACCTGTCAGCATCTCCCGGCGCAGCCACGCTGGTGGATTCCGGCGCGGATACCGGGACCAGGGATCAAGCCACAGTTTCACGTAATCCACGCCAAAAGCCTCCAGCTCAGTCCAGTCGGGTTCCAGGAACCGCTGGCGCCAGCGGGCCAGCCGCCGCAACTGGGTGTGGCCGCCGCGCAGCTTCTTGCGGTTGGTCAGGCGTCTCACAGGAAAATCCGGTACACCACTTCGGCCGTGCAGGCGGGCCGGGGCTCGCCCTCAATCTCAATGGTGTTGGCCAGGGTGAGCTGCACGTACCCCTCCCCCGCCTGGACCGCCTGCAGCGCGGCGCGGGTGCGCAGCCGGGCCCCGGCACGCACCGGCGTGATAAACCGCACCCGGTTCAGGCCGTAATTCACGACCAGCCGGGCGCCTTCAATGGCCGGCACCCCACCCTGGGTCATGAATTCACCGGCCAGGAGAGACAGGGTAAGGAAGCCGTGGGCAATGGTGCCGCCAAAAGGCCCGGCTGCCGCGCGCGCAGGGTCCACGTGAATGAACTGGTGGTCGCCCGTGGCGTGGGCAAAGGCGTCTATGCGCGCCTGCGTCACCTCCACCCAGCCGGAGCACGCCACCTCCTGCCCCAGATGCGCGGCCAGTTCAGCCGGTTTCATACGGCCGTCATCCCGCCGTCCACGGCGATGTTCTGCCCGGTGATGTACGCCCCGGCGTCGCTGGCCAGCAGCAGGGCCACGCCCTTGAGGTCCTCGTCGCCGCCCAGCCGCCGCATGGGGGTGTGCTCCAGAATGGCCGCCTCGCCGTAGGCCAGGGTGCCCCTGGTCATCCTGGTGGGAAAGTAGCCGGGGCAGATGCTGTTGACCGTAATCCCCTGCGCGGCGAACTCGGCCGCCAGGGCGCGGGTGAAGTTCACCAGGGCCCCCTTGCTGGTGTTGTAGGCCAGGGTGGGCACCATGCGCGGGTCGTTGCCGCGCAGCCCCGCCACCGAGGCCACGTTGATGATGCGGCCCCAGCCGCGCGGCAGCATGGAGCGGCGCAGCACGCTCTGGGTCAGCACGAAGGCACCATTCACGTTCACGTTCATCACCTTCTGCCAGGCGTCCAGGGGGTGCTCGGCCGTGGGGGCACCCCAGGTGGCCCCGGCATTGTTCACCAGAATGTCAATGTGGCCCACTTGGGCCAGCAGCTGCTCCACCGCCGCGTCTATGGTCTCCAGGGCCGAGAGGTCGCCGGGCAGCACATGCACCGTCATCCCCTGGGCGCGCAGGTGGGCGGCGGCGGCTTCCAGTTCGTGGGCCTTGCGGGCCGTGAGCACCACACTCGCGCCGTACTCGCCCAGCGCCTCGGCGATTTGCAGGCCCAGGCCCCGGCTGCCGCCGGTTACCAGGGCCACCTTGCCGCTCAGGTCAAACAGTTGCTTCAGGGGCATGAACAATCCTCCAGTGTGAGACGTCGGTTCAGCATAGGCCGGAAGTTACGCGCACGTCAATTTTGAACGTGGGCGGAAAGCAGAGGCCCCGTGTCCGGTGATGCGGGGCAGGGCAGCCAGCCGGCGCGCTACGCTGCAGCCACCATTTCGCCTCTCTCTCCCCTGTTCAAGGAGCCCCATGACTGCCCTGCTCAACGACCCCGTGACCCGCACCCAGGCTTACTTTGACGGCGAGTGGCGCGCCGGCGCCCGCACCTTCGAGGTGATTCACCCCGGCACCCTGGAACCCATTGGCGCCGTGGCCGACTGCACCGCCGATGACGCCCGCCGGGCCATTGACGCCGCCGAAGAAGCCCTGCGCGCGTGGCGGCAGGTCAATCCGTATCAGCGCGGCCAGATTCTGCGCCGCTGGCACGACCTGATGTTCGAGCACAAGGAGCAGCTGGCCCGCCTGATGACCCTGGAAATGGGCAAACCCATCAGCGAGACGCGCGGCGAGGTGCATTACGCCGCCAGCTTCGTGGAGTGGTGCGCCGAGGAAGCCGGACGCATCAGCGGCGAGCGGATTTCCATGCGCCAGAACCGCAAGCGCGGTTTCACAAACGCCGAGCCCGTGGGCACCGTGTACGCCGTGACCCCCTGGAATTTCCCGGCTGGCATGATCACCCGCAAGGCCGCGCCTGCCCTGGCCGCCGGCTGCGTGATGATCCTCAAACCCGCCGAACAGAGCCCCATGACCGCGCTGTATCTGGCCGAACTGTGGCTGCAGGCGGGTGGGCCCGCCAACACGCTGCAGGTGCTGCCCACGAACGACGCCCCGGCTTTCAGCGCGCCTTTCATGGCCGACGAGCGGGTGCGCAAACTGACCTTTACAGGCTCCACCGCTGTGGGGCGCCTGCTGTACACCCAGGCCGCCCAGACCCTGAAACGGGTGTCGCTGGAACTGGGCGGCCACGCGCCTTTCCTGGTGTTCCAGGACGCCGATCTGGACAAAGCCGCGCGCGAGGTGGTGGGCAGCAAGTTCCGCAACGCGGGGCAAACCTGTATCAGCACCAACCGTGTGTATGTGCAGCGCGCCGTGGCCGAGGAATTTACAGCCATCCTGACCCGCCTGACCGGCAAGCTGGTGGTGGGCGACCCCCTGCTGGACGGCACCGGCGTGGGCCCGGTGGTGGAACAGGCGGGCCTGGACAAGATCGTGGCGCAGGTGGACGACGCCCTGCAGCGCGGCGCGCGGGCCACGGTGGGCGGCACGGTGAAAGAGGGGCTGTTCTTTCATCCCACGGTGCTCACCGACGTTCACCCGGATTCGCTCATCCTGCGAGAGGAAACCTTTGGGCCGGTGGCGCCGGTGGTGCCCTTTGACACCGAGGAAGAGGCGCTGCGCCTTGCCAACGCCTCGGAGTATGGGCTGGCAGCCTACGCCTACACCCGCGACCTGAGCCGCGCGTGGCGGGTGGCCGAGGCGCTGGAATACGGCATCGTGGGCATCAACGACGGCGTACCCAGCGCCGGCGCTCCGCATGTGCCCTTTGGGGGCATGAAGAACAGCGGTGTGGGCCGCGAGGGCGGGCACTGGGGCCTGGACGAGTATCTGGAGACGAAGTTCATCTCGGTGGGCCTGTAGGCGAACAAGGGGCCGGACCGGGCGAGGCTGCCCTGGTCCGGCCCCTCGCCTTTGCCGACAGCACCAGTCCCTACAGCACCAGTCGGCCCAGTTTGCGGTATTCGAGGTGCAGGGCCTCTTCCACCAGGGGCTGGCTCAGGGGCACCCCACGCGCCACGGCCATGAACACCGCGTTCATGACCACGCTGCGAATGTTGCCCCCGGCCACGTCAGCGGCGGCCAGTTTGGGGAAATCCAGGGCGCTGGTGTCCAGGGTCTTGGGAAAGGCCCCGCGCCACAGCCGCTCGCGCTCGTGGGCCTGCGGCGCGCGGAAATTGATCACGAACTGCAGCCGGCGCATAAAGGCGATGTCCATGCTGCTTTCCATGTTGGTGGTCAGCACCGCCAGCCCGTTAAAGCTCTCCAGGCGCTGCAGCAGGTAATTGACCTGCACGTTGGCGTAGCGGTCGTTGGAATCGCGCACCTCGCCGCGTTTGCCGAACACGCTGTCGGCCTCGTCGAACAGTAGGACGCAGCCGCCCTGATCGGCCGCATCGAAGATCTTCTTGAGGTTCTTCTCGGTTTCCCCGATGTACTTGCTGACCGTGCTGCTGAGGTCCACCCGGTACAGGTCCAGGTTCAGGTCGCGGGCCAGCACCTCGGCACTCAGCGTCTTGCCGGTGCCGCTGGGGCCGCTGAACAGCGCGGCGATAGAGCGCCCGCGCCCGGGGCGGGCCATGCCCATGTCCTCGTACACCTGCGAGCGGTGGCGCACATGGGCGGCGATCTGTTCCAGCGCGGCGCGGTCGGCGGCCGGCAGAATCAGGTCGTCCCAGCCGGCGCGCGTTTCGATGCGCTGGGCCAGCGAGCCCATCAGGCGGCGGTTGGCGGTGCGGGCCGCTTCCCAGGCCCGGTCCAGCCGGGCGGCGTGCGGGGCGTTACCGGGCAGCGCCGCCCTCGCCTCACGCGCCAGGGTGTCAATGCGGTCCAGGCTCAGGGCGTACTGGTCGCCCAGTTGCCGCAGCAGGCTGGAGTCACCGCTTACACCCAGCGCCTGGGCCCAGCGCTCGCGCTGCTCCAGGGGCGTCGGGGCCTGCACCTCCAGCGGCAGGATGGCGCGCGCCGACTCCAGCGGCAGCGGATCAGCGGCCAGAATCACGCACAGCCCGGTGGCGGCCTCCAGCACCCGCCCGGTCAGGTCGTCCAGGGTCTGGCCCTCGGGGGCGTCACCCGTGGCGTCCAGCACCAGCGGCGCGGCATTCACCCGGCCGCTGCGCTCCAGCGCCCGCAGGATCACATTCAGTTCCTCTGCCGGGCGCGCAGCCAGGGCCGAGATGTCCAGCAGCAGGGCTGAGCCGGTCTGGTCCGCCAGCAGGTGCGCGGCCAGCGAGCGCATGGCGGCCGTCTGGGTGCCGTACAGCAGCACCGCCCGGTCACTGCCCCCGCGCGACAGGTGCTTGCGGGCCGTCTGAACCACGGCCTCCTGCGAGTCGCTCAGCAGGCCGCCGCTGGGCATCGGCTGCGCCACACTGCGCAGTTCCAGGGCTGCGCCGTCATCGCCGCGCAGGTAGGCCAGGGCGCCGGCACTCAGGCGCAGCGGGGTCAGGGCCTCCACCACACTGGCATTCACGCTCTGACCCAGTTCAACCAGGTGGTAGCGGAACAGGGCGCTGCCCGGCTGAAAAGCCGCCACATCGGTGCCCGCCGGGTCGGGCAGCCAGCGGCGGCACAGCGAGGGCGTGAGAAAGCCCGCGTAGGGCCCTTCGAGTTGCAGGGCCGTGGCGCAGGCGGCCAGGGTGCGCTCCGGGTACAGCTCGGTGGTCAGGGCCAGGGCCACCACTCCCGTTTCAAAAGGGGTCAGGGCCAGACCGCGCGCCAGGGTACCCAGACGGGTCTGCTCCAGTTCGCCCGGCAGCACCACCTCATAGGCGGCTTCGGGGTCGCTCTGTTCACCCAGGGCAGCGTCCAGCACCTGGGCGCTCAGGCTGTCGCACACCGCCCGCAGGAGGTGGGGGTCCTGGGCGGGGGCGGGGCGGGGGGCAGCGCGCGGCATCTACTCGTCCAGTCCTACCGCGTATTTCACGCGGGTGCGGCCCTCAGGGTCCTCCAACACGCGAAAGTTCGCCTGGTAGGTCCTGGTCTCGCCGCTGACCAGCCGCACCCGGCCGCTGCCCACTGTGCAGCGCGCCTGGGTGCGCAGAATCCGGTAACAGGCCGCCAGCTTCTGCCCGCTGATGGGCGCGCCCAGCACCAGCCGGGTGAAATGGCCCAGCAGGTTCAGGGTGGCGGAACTGAGCGTCTGGCGCACGGCAGTATCAAAGGCCAGATCGGTGTACATGACGACATTCCGCTCGTACATTACGGTGGCTTCGGGAAAGAAACGGCCCGCCTCATGGCCCCGCAGCACCTCGGCCGCCCGGGCAGACGGGGGCACCACGTACCAGCCCTGGGTGCCGGTGGTTGTGGTGCCCACCGAGGCAGAGCCCACACACTGGTAGGTCCGGCAGAAGGCCGCGTCTTCCACACCCACCGCCGCCGGCACTGGCCCTTCTACACTGGGCACTGACCGGAACAGCGGCTGCCCCAGCAGGGGGCGCGGCGCAGTCGTGGCCGCTCCTGTCAGGCCCAGGGCGGTCAGCACCCCCCCCGCCAGAAAACGGCGCAGACCAGCCGTCACTTCTTCTTCACCGCCGCAATCCACAGCATGTCGTGCTCGGCCACACTGGCCCACGACCAGACCGTGTTGTTGCCGCTCTTGGTGCGGTCGTGCCTGTACTTGCCGTCCTTGTCTCCGGCGGCCATACCGGTGTTTTTCAGCAGCACCGACTGGCCGTAAGGGTCATCCACGATCAGGCCCTGCTCGTTCATGCCCTGCAGGCGCACGATATGGCCGTTGATGCTGAACATCACAGCCTCGCCCTCCTCCAGGTGCTTGCGCACGGTGCTCTCCCAGAAAGCCCGGTCGCGGCGCGGCGGAATGGTGGCGTACGAGGCACCCATCAGGCCCAGCACCTTGCCCCAGCCCTCCATGGTGGTGCGGTGAAAGCGCGCGTACGACCCCTGGCGCGCCTTCTGCGGCGACAGCCCCGAGTTCAGCAGTTCCTGGTAACGGGCGTCCACGTACTTGCGCCGCAGGTCTTCCAGATAATCCTCGAACTGCGGAAAGTCTTCCGGGTTGGGGTTCTCGATGCCCAGCTGCTCCAGCACCATTGCGGCGCTGGTGAGGTTGCACATCACGTTGCCAATGCGGCCGCCTGGCCGGTCACCGTCCACCGCGCGGCCCAGACTCTCGTTGTTGCGCTGCGAGTGGTGCGGGGTCTTTTCCTGCAACATCAGGTACAGCTCGGCACGCTGCGACTGAGGCTGCAGCTTGATCAGTTCCCGCGCCACCCGGATCTGCTGTGAGGTGTACTGCGGGGTGTCCTCGCCGAGTTTCATCAGCCGGTCCAGGGCGTCGGGCTCGCCCGCCGGTTCCTCTTCCTCACGGATCTCCACAGCTGGGGGCTTGGGCAGAACGGGCGCCGGAATGGGGGACCGCTCAGCCGGGTCCAGGCTGAACAGCGGCAGCCCGTTGTCGTGGCCAGCGTCGTACACGTAAAACAGCTGCGTCTTGCCGTCGAACTTGCGCCTCGTGGGCTTCAGGTGCCGGCTGCGCTCATCCAGGTTGGCCTTGAAGTTGGCAGTGAACCGGCCGCGCACCGTGTCTGCAGCCTCAGCAGGTGTGTTGTGGCCGTCCTGGTCGGCGTCCATGGGGTTCTGCCGGTACGCGGCGCTGCCCTCACTGACCCACACGTCCTTCTGGGCATACCGGGCACTGCCGCCCAGGTGGCCCATGTACACCTCTTCCAGCGAGGTATGGCGCCCGGCGGCCCGGGCTTTCTTGTCCACGCCGTGCATGTGCAGCTTCAGGTGGATTTCCACGTAAGCCAGCTGCTGGGTGGCGCTCAGGCCGGTCAGCTCCTGGGTGCTGCCCAGCGCCCGCAGCGGCAACTTGTGGCTGGCAATGTGGGCATTGATGTCGGCCAGGGCGTCGCGGCCAATCTGCCCCAGTCCTTTGTACTGGGTCTTGCGGTCCTTGTTGCTGGTGGGGTCCAGGTTGCTTTCCAGGTTCAGAAAGGCCAGCACGATTTCCGGCGAGGTATTCACAGCGGCCGCCACCTGCCGCAGCCGCGCCAGAAACCCGGGCTCGCGCAGGGCCGGCAGGTCGGGCAGGGCGCCCGTGCGCGGGCCAGCGGCCGCGCCGCCCCCGGTTGTGGGCCCACTGGGGGTCGGCGTGGCCGCTGGCGCCGGGCGCGCGGCCGGTTTCGCTCGGGGCGCGGCCGCCGTCAGGCGGGTGAAGGTGAAGTTTTCCAGTGTGAACTTGCGGTTTCTGAACTCGCTCACCTGAGGCGCGCCGCCACGCAGGGACCCGGCGAACCGGGCGCCGTTTTCGGTGCCCTGGAGGGTAAATGAGCCGTCGCCCAGCACCCGGCCCGCCAGGGGCCAGTTCTGCCCGCGCGCCTTGCCCCTGGGCTGCACCGCGTAGTGTCCGCTCAGCTGGCCGTCGCCCGAACGCTTCAGGTGCAGATGCAGGCTGAGTTGCCCGTTGTCATGCCGGAAATCGCGCGTCCAGCCCGGGCCCGCGCCGCCGGGCGCCCTGCGTCCGGCGGCCGGCTTGGGAGAGCCCCAGCCCAGGGCGTCCAGTACGCCATCAGCCAGGTCTTCCACCTTCTGTTCCAGGATGTCGAGAAGGCCGGGCGGACGTTTCTGAGGGTTGGCCTGCGTCATGGGATCTCCTGAGGGGGCAAGGGAAACGGGGGCACAGCGGTGGGCCTTATTCTGGCCCAGACCCGGGCCGGCGCACTTGATGGTCAGGCTCAGCGAGGCTTTACCCTCGGGCCTCAGTTGAGGTTGATCATCACGCCGCGCACGTCCACGTTGCCGCCGCCGCCATCAATGCTGATGCCCATGCGGGCCTTGAGTTCCAGCTTGCCGGTGCTGGTGATGGTCACGGTGTTGCTGCGGGTATTCAGCAGCACCTCGTTGCCGTTCTTGTCGCGCAGAATCACCTGCGGGCCGCTGCCCTCGGTCAGGGTCAGGCGGTGACCCTCTTTGGAGCGCAGTTCGACGAAGGGCTTCTTCTTATCGTCGTTTAATTCCAGGGCGTGGTTCTTGCTGCTCTGCAGGGTGATCTTGGGCGGATCGGGGGCGTCGGGGTCGTCGTAGATGAACTCATGGCCCAGGCGGGTGCGGTACACGCGCTGAATCACCTTGCCGTTCTTGACCACCTTGTCCACCGGACGCGGCGGGCTGTCCTTGCCGTTCCACAGGCCGCCAATCACATAGGGGTGGTGAATGTCGCCGTGCTCAAAACCCACGAGCACCTCGTCGTTCACCTCCGGGGTGTGGTGAGAGCCCCGGTTGGGGCCGTTGCCCAGGCCCACCACGCGCGCCCAGTCGGTTTCATCGTCCTCGGTCAGGGCGGGAAGTTTCAGCTTCACGCGCCCCTGGCTGTCCGGGTCGTTGTTGTTGGTCACCACGCCGATCATCAGGCCCTGCACCGGGGTGTAGGGGGCGTCCGTGCCGGCGCCGCCGCTGGCCGCACGCAGCAGGCTGCCCAGCGAATCCGGCCGACTGCCAGTGACGCTGAATTCGGTGCTGTAGCCTTCCCCGTTGCGGTACACATGGCGCACATTGCTGGCAATGTACTTGCCGCTGAAGCGCCGCCCCACGTTCTTGATCTCCAGGGTGGTGCCGGCCGTCAGGCGCGGATAGCCGGCCGTGATGCCGCGCGCTTCGAGCAGGTGCTCAGCCACGGTGTTGCGCTGGGCCTGGGCAATGGCGGCCGCATACCCCTGATCGCGCACGATGAGGGTGCTGGAGGTGGCCGGCGCTTTCATGTTGAACGCCTGCTGGGCCACGCCCTCGCTTTTCGTGCTCTCGGCGACCTCGGCCTTGCCCTTGCCGCTGCTGGCCTGGCCCACCACACTGCGTTTTTGCTTGGGGTCCCAGGAGCGTATGGTGCTCTGGCTGGTCTGCTGCAGGCTGGTCAGGCGCGGCAGAAACTCCGAGAGGTTGTCACCCCAGGTCAGCTCAATGCGGTCCTGGCCGCGCACCGGCTCGCAGTGCAGGGTGGTGCCGTCGGCATACAGAATCATGCCCAGGCGCGAGACCCGCTCGCGCAGAAACGCCAGATTGGTCTGGTTGTGCTGCAGCACATAGGGGTGAACCACGCTGCTGCCTTCCGTTTTGGCAGTCATGCCGGCCTCGCCGGCCAGTTTTTTCACCAGGTCCAGGTCGCTGATGTTCTGGAACGACCGGGTGTGGGTACCGCGCGCCAGGCGGTGCAGTCGGTCAAAGGCCCGCAGGCGCAGCTGCTGGGTGGACCGGGTGTACCGCGGCTCGATTTCCACCAGTTCGCCGTCAAAGACGGTTTCCTTGTGGTCCTTGACCTGCGAGATGATCTTGATGCGGGCGCCCAGTTTAAAGCGCTCGTCATCCACCAGCATGCCTTCCAGGTCCCGCAGGGTAATGGTGGCCACGTCCGGCAGTTGCAGGCTGCTGTCCACGGTGATTTCGTGAATCACCTCAAACAGTTCCTGGTCCATGTCGCGGCCGTCCACATTCATGTAGAGGCTGCTGACAGACCCTTCCAGGGGGTCGCGCACAGTGCGGGTCATGCCTTAGCCCTTCCCGAAGGTGGTGCGGCGCAGGTCCCCCGAGAAGCCCCGGTCGGCCGCCGCGTTGCGAATCCCCTGACTCACATGGGTTGCCGTGGGTCCCTTGGAATTGGGGTTGTGAAAGGCGGTGCTGCGGTCAGCCTGCTCAAAGGTCACTTTGATGATGGAGCGCACCGGCGTTCCGTCGGGCATGAAGAGCGTGAATTGCTGCTCCATGTCCTTGATCACCGCTTCAAAGTGCCAGGTGCTGCCCCACTGAAACAGCACCTTGGGCGGCCGGAGCTTCTTGAGGCTGGACCCCTTGGCGGTTTCGGTGGTAGAGGGGTCCATCTGGGTCATGGCCCACAGGCGGTCGGTGTGCTTGCGCACGTCCTCCACCACGCCCGGCTGAGCGCGAAAGGCGTAGGTATCGAAAAACAGTTCCAGCGTCAGCTTGGCGGGGGTGCCGCCGGCGTACACCTTGTTGCCGGTGTCGCTGTTGTCATTGGCGGCCGTTTTCCATTCCAGGGTGCGGGAAATAGAGTACTCACGCGGGTTGAACATGCACGCAATTGGCTTGTCGAACTTGCGGTTCTTGCCGTCGCCTTCAACGGGAACGATCTGTGCACGGGCAAACTGTCCACCTGAACCTGTCGGAATCATGGGGTCACCTCCGGTGTGAAATTAGCGGCAGTCCTGGGGGGGTGGGGTATTGGGACGGTAGATGCACCAGCGTTCACTGTCACCTCGGAAGGTGTAGGTCCCTGTCATTGTCCGGCGACCGGAGTTGATCGCCAAGACCAGTTTGAATTCTGAAAGCTGTGATGAACTGGCGGTCAGGGTGGTCCCGGTAAACGTGATGTCCAGCGGCACATTGGCCAGGGCGTCACTTTCGCCCACGAAGGTGCCGCTGGCACGGCGGCCTTCAATGCCGGAAATGGTCAGGGTACCCAGCGGATGGTTCCATAGCCCCGCCAGATCGGCGTAGGGACTGCTGGCAGCCGTGACCGTCACGGTGGTGGAGCTGCGCACGGTGCCGCCGGTGCTGGTGGTGGCCACAAGGTTGTACAGGGTCGTCTGGGCCGGGGTGACGCGCACGCTGTCATTGGGCCGGAAAGTGCCGTCCACGCCCTCAATCCGCACGCTGCTGATCCCCACGCTGCGCCAGCTGAGGGTGGTCGAGGAACCGGCCTTGACGCTTCTGGGGGTGGGAATGAAGGAGGTGACGCGGGGGGCGACGCCCGGTGTGGGCTGCGGCTGCGGTTGGGGCTGTGGTTGCGGTTGCGGTTGGGGCTGCGGCCGGGGCTGAGGGGTGGGGGTGACCCGGGGCGACACAGTCACCGCCACACTCTTCTGCTGGCTGCCGGCTGTTAGGACAAACACGGTGGATTTGGCCAGCTGCACAGTGGCGCTGCCCTGCGGCTTCCACAGGCCGCCCGGCAGGTTGCCCACCAGATTGGTAATGCGCACAGCTGTGGCGTTGCTGACATCCCAGGTCAGGGTGACCTTGCCGGGCCCGGTCAGCGCGGTGGTGGAGGGCCTGAAGCTGTTGATGCGCGGCTGGGGCAAGGGCTTCACCGTGACTGTCTGGCTCTGAGTGTTCTCGCCGGCCCGCAGGGTAAAGGTGCGGGTGGCGCTCACCGGCACGGTGGTCCGGCCCTGCGCGCCCCACGAGCCGTCACTGTTTGGCCCGCGCACGCCATCAATGCGCACACTGGCGGCGTTCTTCACGTTCCAGGTCACCACGACCGTGCCTGGGCCCGTGACCTGCCGGGGCTGCACATCAAAGCTGTTGATGACCGCCTGTAGCGGCTTGACATTCACCAGTTGCGTCTTCTGCTGGGTGCCGACACTCAGCACGAAGGTGCGGGTGCGGGCCACCTGCACGGTCACCTGCCCCTTCGGGGGCCACTTGCTGCCCGTCAGCGGCCCAGGCACACCGGCAATGCGCACAGCGCTGGCATTGGCCACTTCCCATTTCAGGGTCACGGGGCCCGGCGCCTGCAGGCTGTTACTGGAAACATCGAAGCTGCGAATCTCGATGGGCCGGGGCTTGACGGTGACCGTTCGGCTGATTTTGAGCGGCGGTTTGTTCCGCAGCGGCAGGACCAGGGTATAGACCCGGGTCTTATTGACTTTTTCGTCGATGTGGCTGCCCTGGTCCTCAAACTTGTTGTTGATTGGGCCTTTAAGCGGCAGGATCGTCACCGTGCCCCAGTCCGGCGCATTCCAGGTCAGGGTCACATCACCCTCGCCCACAATCTCCTCGGGTTGAGCGGTGAAGGTGATTTTCTGAATGTTGGCTTTTTCCTTTTCCTCCGCTTCCTTCTCAGCCTTGGCCTTGGCTTCCTTTGCCGCCTTTTCCTCAGCAGCCTTGCGAACGGCCTCCTCGTCAATTGGAATGACGGTTACCTGCTTACTCACCGGCACCTGATCGCCTGCGTCGTTGCGCGCTGTCAGGGTTACGGTGAAGTCCGAGGCGGGCGGACTCTTGACGGTGGCGCCCTCGGGGCCACTGTCTTCAGCGCCGACACCGTAATTCACATTCACGCCGCTGGCGTTCTTCGTTTTCCAGGTGATGGTCACCTGCTCGTTGGACTTCACCGGATTGGGCGAGACTGTGAACAGGGTGAACTCCGGCTTGGGCACCGTGATTTCCAGTCGGGCGTTGGCGCTCTTGGTCATGTTGCTGCCGCCCACAGCCGTGACGGTGTAGGTGGTGCTGTCCTTGGGCGTCACCGTGCGCTTGCCCTTGGCGGGCACGGTGCCCAGACCGTCAATGGTCACGGTGGTGGCGTTGCGAATGTCCCAGGTCAGGACCGCGCTCTGGCCCTTCTGAATTTCCGTGGGCTTGATTTCGAAGGTTTCAACCTCTGGGCCCAGCACGCTCACACTGCGGCTGTCAGATTCCTTCTCTGTGCCGTTCTGTGCGGTCAGAACCAGATTCACGTCCTTGTCCGGCACAAACGAGCGCTTGCCCTCAGCAGGCACCTTGCCCAGTTCCGTAATGGTGACCTGCTCGGCGTTGCGCACCTTCCACGTGACGGTGACCTTCTGATTGCCCGCCACACGCGGCGGATTGACCTCGAATTTTTCAATCACGGGGCGGTCAAAGCGCGACTGCACCACTTCGAACTTCTCAGCGCGGCGGCCAATCAGCGAGCGGGCCACCAGGGTATAGCGCTGGTCCTTGGCAATGCCCTTTTTCACCCGATAGGTGCCGTCTGGCGGCAGATTCTGCCCGTCGGCCCCCAGTTCCAGAATGCTGACGCGGCGGGCGTTGCTGGTGTCCCAGCGCAGCGTGAAAGGCTGGCCTGGGCGCACAGCCGTGTCGCTGCCGCTCAGGGCAAACTGCGTGATCACGGGCGGGCGGGTCAGCCACCAGATCAGAATGCCCAGCAGCAGCAGCAGAATGGGAATCAGCCACAGGGGAATCAGCGGGTTGTGGTGCAGGGTGGCCCGGGCCTGCGTCATCAGCTGCCCGGTGTCTTCCTCGGTTTCGGGCACGCTGTACAGGTCCACGCGCATTTCATGCTGCGAGGAGGTGCCCACCCAGCGCAGGGGCACGCGCACCTTCAGCGTTTCTTCCTGGCTCTGACCGGGTTCCAGTTCCAGCATGGCCGGCAGCCCTTCCAGACGAATACGCCCCTGGCCCCCCACCACGCGCTGCGCGGCCATCAGCGCGGCGTGACGGGCCTGCTGCGTGGCCTGCCGGGCCGCTTCCTGGGCCATCAGGGTGGGGTCAATGCCCCGGCCGGTCATCATGCTGGTCTGCGGAATGTTGGTGTTCAGCAGGTCCTGCGGGCGCGGCACCGCCAGCATCTGGCCTTCATGGTCCAGCAGCTTGGTCAGGGCGTCCTGGCGGGTGTTGCCCTTGTTCTCCACGCGCAGGGTGTAGGTGGTATGGCGCCACGTGCGGCGCACCGGGGGCAGCAGGGTGGCCACCAGATCGTGGAACGGCAGCACCTCAATGGTCATGGGCGACTCGCCGTACTCGGCCGGGTTCTCGCGCGAGCGGGCGCGCACCTTGACCTCGTAGGTGCCCGCGCGGCTGCGGCTGTCGCGCGGGGCCAGCAGGGTCAGGCTGGTCTGACCCTGCATGCCGGGGTTCAGCTGCACCTCGCCGTGGGCGTCTTGCACCCACTCGGGCGGAATGCCTTCCAGGCTCACGCGGAAGTGGTCCACCGTGCGTCCGGTGTTCGCCAGGGCAATATCCAGCACATATGGCGTGCCCGGCGAGAGCTTGAGGGTGGTGCGCTCCGGGGTCACCACGATGCGGGGGCGCACGGCCGCCGCCTGGGGTTCGAGCAGCACCAGCCAGTAGGGCCGCAGGTACAGCGGCGTCCGGGTGGGCCAGCGCAGGCGGGTCATGGGGGTCAGCGGCAGCCCGTCCATGACGGTGCCGTTGGTGGCGGTGAGTTCTGTGACGTGCGCCTGCCCACCACTGAATTCCACATTCAGGTGGTGGCGGCTGACCCCCACATGTTCCAGCACCACGGCGTTGTCCGGCGCGCGGCCGATGGTCAGCGTGGGCGTGGTGACCGGCTGGGCGCGCACGAGTTCGTGGCGCTCGCTGAACACCAGCAGTTGCAGGTCTGCGCCGGGCTGCACGTTGTCCAGGCGAGGCGGCGGCGGCAGGACCGGCAGGGCCGAGAGGCGCAGCGTGGGCTCGGGGCCGCCGGGCATCAGGGCGTTCAGGACCTCCTGCAGCGCCGCTTCCAGGGCCTGGGCGTGCGGGTAGCGGTCCTCCGGGTCCTTGGCCAGACAGGTCAGGACGATCTCTTCCAGAGTCCCGGGCATTTCCGGCCGCAGGCGGCTGGGCTGACGCGGCGCCACATGCTGGTGTTTTTCCAGTGCCTCGGCGGCGTCGCGGATCTCGAACGGCACCATGCCCGTCAGCAGTTCATACAGAATCAGGCCCAGGGCGTACAGGTCGGTACGAAGCTCATTGCGCACGCCCCGGCACTGTTCGGGGCTCATGTAGGCCAGGGCGTTCACCACCGCGCGGTCGTGGGTGCCGTAGCTGCCTGCGCGCAGCTCGGCCAGCCCGAAGTCGCTCAGCTGCGTGACATACCCCGCGTGACCCAGCAGCGCCCGGCCGGGCTGCAGAATCAGGTTTTCCGGCTTCAGGTTGCCGTGCATCAGGCCGTGGCTGTGGGCGTGGGCCAGCCCCGAGGCCGCCTGCCGCACCAGGTCCACTGCCGTGACGATGGGCAGCGGCTGCGCGGCGCGCGCCTGACCCTGCAGCAGTTGCCGGGCGCTGCCCTGACGCCCCAGTTCCATGGCATAAAAGGCGCGGTGGTCGCGCTGCTGCAGGGCCTCGGTGGGCAGCACATGCGCGTGGCGCAGCGAGGACACTTTCAGCAGCAGGCGCTCAAGCTGCATCAGCAGGAACGACTGACCGCTGCTGGCGTCGTCCAGAATGCGCAGCGCGACCTCGCGGCCCTCATCCAGGTCGGTGGCGGCGTGGACAGGGCCCAGCCAGCCCCCGCCCAGCAGGCGGCCCAGTTGGTAGTGGTGGAAAATCTTGGTCTCAGTCATGCGCGGGGTCCTGTGTCACGGGCCGGTGCGGTCCGGGGTCATCGGGAAGAGGCGGGGCGGCCGGGGGGGCTGCCACAAACTCGACGGTGACCTGCACGTGGGCCGGGGCATGGGTGAAGATGAAGTGGGTGATGGCCTCGCGGCTGGCGGTGTCCTCGCCGTCCAGAGAGTCGAGCAGTTGCACGCTCAGGGTATGCGGCTGCGCGGTGTCCTCGCGCAGCACCGGGGTCAGGCCGTACACCGTTTCCAGGGCGCGGCTCAGGCCGTAGCGGGTGCCGCGCCAGCGGTACAGGGTCACGGCCTCGCGCATCCAGGCGCGCTGGCGGCCCTCGGGCCAGTGGGGGTCCAGCGGCAGCCCCAGCCAGCCGGCCATCCAGCCCAGCACCTGCGGCGGGGCCACCCGGGGATCAAAGTGCAGCTCGATGCTGTCCTGACGCCGCTGCATCGGCTCCCACAGTGCTTCAAAAATCTTCAGGTACCGGCCCAGGAATTCGGATTCCTGAAAAAAGGGCGGCAGGAACTCGGTGTACAGCGCCATGCCGTCGCGGGCGGGCCGCTCGGCGGTGAAGGTGGGCAGCGGCGGGCGGGCCGGACGCGCGGCCAGTTCCCCCTGCACGTCCACCCGGCCACTGGGGCGCGCGGCCTCTGCGCGCACCGACAGATCGGCCAGAAAGGCCAGCGTAAAGGGGCCAATCTGAATCTCGTCGCCCTGTTCCAGACGGTGGGGCTGGTTGGGCGAGAGGCGGTGCCCATTGACAAAAGTCACGCCCTCGCCGCCCGTCAGGTCGGTCAGCAGCAGGGTGCCGCTTTCAGCGGTGATCTCGGCGTGGCGGATGGCCACACTGGGATCCCGCAGCGGCAGCCCATTGTCGGGGGTGCGGCCAATGGACAGCTGACGGCTGAGGGTCAGCACCCTCAGCACCTCGCCGCGCACGCGAACCTGCAGCTGGGCCATCAGTGATCCACCCGGACGTGGTGCACGTCAGAGACAATCAGGGCCTGCGGGGGCAGGGGCAGGCTGCCGGTGATGGTTTCGCGCGTCTCGGGCTGGCCGGGCTCGGTCAGCACCACCTGCACGTCCTCGGCCACTTCCACGCCGGGCACCGCGCGCAGCAGGCCGTACAGCTCGCTGATGCTCAGGGTGCGCCCAAAGGGCCAGCCTTTGCCGTCGGGGCCACCGGTGAACGGATTCAGGTAACCGTACAGGGCCTGCATGGCGCGGCGGCGCACGTCCTCGCGCATGGGGCGGCTGGCCCCGGCCCCGGCGCGCAGGGTGGCGGTCACGCTCACCCACACGTACTGCGGGGCGCGCAGGTCCAGGGTGGTGCCCACCGGGCGGCGCAGGTCCAGCTCCTCCTGCACGGCGCCGCGCAGCTCGGCGCTCAGGGTCAGGCGCTCGGGGGCAATGCGGCCGGTCAGCGGCGCCAGGGGATCGGCACTCACGTCATCCAGCGCAATCAGGTCGTCGAACGACACCTGGGGCAGCAGCGCCAGGGTCACCTGCCCAGCCGGCACCTGCAGCGCGCGAATCTGGCCAGGGTAGGTCTGACCGGGCACGGCCATGTTGGGGGTCACGCAGCGGGCGCGGGCCACGCCAGACACCTGGGCCGCCAGCCCCTCATAGTCGTCAGCAGTGACGGCGCGGTTGCGCAGCCGCAGCAGGTAGGGCACGCGCTGCACCGCGTCTTCCAGCAGCTGGCCATTGCGCCCACCGGCAGCCGGAGCGTGGTTGGTCACGCGCGCCACGTAGGGCACGCTGGATTTAAGCACGCTCAGGGCGCGGGCCGGCACGTTGCCGCCCGAGCCGCCGCCGTACTGGTAACGCCGCATGCGAATGGTGGCACCCTGCGGCGGCACTGCGCCGAAGCGGTACACGCTGCCGTCAGCCTGCAGGATGCTGGGCCCAAAGGCCACCTCGCCGGTGGTGGCGTCCAGCGTGAAGTGCCGGTCCTCGGGCACCGAGGTCGAGAAGTCCGGCACCGGGGTGTAGCGCTGCACGTCACCCTCGGCGCTCACCACCTCCAGCACGTCGCGTTCGGGGTCCAGATACAGCACCGGGCCGTGCAGCAGCCGGAACCGCTGCCCCGGGGTGCCGTTGCTCTGGCCCAGCAGTTCGTTTTGCACGATGGTCGCGTGCCGCGCCGGCACCGTGATACCCCGGGCGTCCAGCTGCAGCGTTTCCAGGTCGGGGCTGACCTTGTAGCCCGCGTGCATCTGCTCGTTGGTCAGGCGGCAGCGCAGCCAGTAGCCGTGCTGGTCGAAGAAGGTGCCCTCGCGCATGGTGGGCAGGCGCAGAATCAGCTCGCCAGAGACGTTGAACGCCTGGGTGCCGTCGTACTCCACCTCGCAGGTGGCCCAGCGGCTGACCCCGCCCTGCCACGCTTCCCACACGTAGGGCGGGTGGTTGGGATTCACCCCGGCGCCCCCGGCCAGCTCCACGCCGAAGGTCAGCGCCACCACATGCTCGCTGTGATCGCCTTCCAGCTGAATGAACAGGGCGTCGCCCGGGCGCGGCTGCGGCTGAAAGATGGGAAAGCGGTAGCCGGGCAGGCCCAGGTGCGCCAGATCATGCCGCGTGGCGTCGCCGTGCCCTTCGCCGCCCTGCCCCTCGGTGTCCAGCCGCACCTGGGCCAGGGTGTTGGCGGTGTACAGCCCGCGCAGCGTGGGGGGCCGGATCAGTCCGGCGCGCTCGGTGGAGAACACGATGGCCTCGTTCACCTCGGTGCGCAGGGTGGCGATCTCGGTGCCAGCGGCAATGCTCAGCGGGGTGTCCTGGGGCGCGCTGAGGTAGAACGTCACCGGCGCTCCGGCCGCGCGCGGCGGCGCGAGCTGCACCCCGATCATCTCCAGGAACGCGATCAGCAGCTTGTCCGGCACCTGATTGACCCGGTAGAGCAGCAGATCGGTCATCCAGGCAAACACTTCGAGAATCGCCATGCCGGGATCAGAGGCGTTGTGGTCAGTCCATTCGGGGCAGAACTGCGGAATGAGCCGCCGCGCCTCGTCCATGATGTCGTCGAAGCGGCGGTCGTCCAGGTTCACAGTCGGTAGGGGCAAGGCAAGGTCTCCGGGGGACAGGGGGCTTAGGGGGTGCGGTAGAAGGGAAACACCAGCGAGCGCGGCTCCGGCGTGCCCTTGAGGCGGTACAGCAGGTCCACGATGATGCGGGAGCTGTCGGCCGGGTCCAGGCGGGCCTGGACGTTCTCAACTTCAATGCGGGGTTCCCACATTCTGAGGGCTTCGTCCACGTAATACGAGGCCAGACCCAGCGTGGTGGCGTCGCCAGGGGCAAACACCAGTTCATGAATGCGGCAGCCGTACTCCGGGCGCATCACGCGCTGCCCGCGCGCCGTCATCAGCAGGGTCAGAATGGCCTGGGTCACAGCGCGCTCGCCCGACACCATGCTCAGCTGGCCGCGCGCGTTCACGCCCACGGGAAAGGCCACGCCGGTGCCCAGCACATCGGTGGGGGGATTCAGGGCAGAGGGCTTGGTCATGGTGAGGCTCCGGGGTCAGGGGTGCAGGGGCACACGGCCGCACTGTACCCGCTCACGCGTCCTCCAGAACGCGAGGTTGCGCCTGGGGGCTGTGCGGCTGCAGGCTCAGCTGCCGGCCGTCCAGGGTCAGGATGTCCAGCCGCGCCACCGCGTCGCGCGGCACATTCAGGTGCACCACGCCCTGCACGTCGGTAAAGCCGCGCGCGCCGCCATCGGTGCGCACCAGGGCGTCGCTCAGCGGCACTCCGGCCTCGTCGCGCAGCTGCCAGCTGGAGCGCACGCGCGTGCTGACGGCCGGCATGTCGCGGGTCAGGCCGTCATAGAAGGCCAGGTCGCGCTCCAGCACCAGCGGCGACTGGGCCGTGACATTCAGGTCCAGCGGCACGGTCACGGTGTAGTTCAGGTGCGGGCGAACCGGCTGGCCCAGGCTGGAAAACACGCTCTGGGTGCCCTCACCGGGGCCCACCACGCCCAGCACCCCCAGGTTCAGGCGCCGGGCTTCCTCGGGCAGGTAGGTCTCGCCCCACTCGTTCTGGCGCATCAGCGCGGCCAGCACCCGCCACAGCACATTCCATTCGTCCCGGCCCAGTTCATCCAGCTGAGACTTGAAAAACACCGTGACCAGAAAGCGCAGGTCAATGCGCCGGGCGGCCAGGGTGCGCTGCACGCCGCCCCGCACCGGCGCCTGACTGAATTCCATGGAACGCAGCCCCGCGTTTTCCCGCAGGTCATGCATGAAGAAATTCAGGGTTGGGCGGGTCAGGCCCGAAACCCAGCTGGGGGTGGGGGCCGCAAAGCGAATATCCAGCGCCTCGCGTGGCAGGGCCGCCTCGGTGTACACGAGTTCTTTGAGGGCCTGCTGAACGTCAGCAATCATGCCAGCGCTCCTGGCATCTGGCAGCTCTGGCCCGGGGAGAGCACCAGTCGTGTGAAGTTTGTCATGGCGTTCTTCCGTCCTGAAGCGATAGTTCTGGGAGCTTGGATGACCTGCACCGGCTGAGTGACTGGTCAGTATAAACCGCCTCCGGTCTGCACGTCTGCTGACTTGCGGTTTACATGTGCGTTTCCATCTGGCATGGTGGAAGCCTCAGTGTTTCGCGCACGCCGGCCCCCCGGGTCGTGGGTGTTGCCAACCCCTGCATGTTTCCCGGAGGAATCCATGGCTGAATATCTGTCCCCAGGCGTTTACATCGAAGAGTCTCAGAGCGGCCCCCGGCCGATTGAGGGCATCAGCACCACCACGGCGGCGTTCGTGGGCTTCGCGCCCAATGGCCCGGCCAACACCCCGGTCTTTGTGGCCAACTGGCAGCAGTTCAAGGAAACCTTCGGGACCCTGGACGCCAGTGGCACGCGCAACCCCTTCATGGAAGGCGCGTACCTGGCCCAGAGCGTGTACGCGTTTTTCAACAACGGCGGCACGCGCTGCTACGTGGTTCGCCTGGTCCCCCAGCAGGGCGACGCCGGCGCTGGCAAGCGGACCGTGGAAGCGGCCCGGCCCCTGCAGCTGCCTTCGCGCGCCAGCAAGGCGGTGCCCAGCCTGAGCATCGTGGCCAAGGACGGCCGCCAGAGCGACATTCAGATTGAAGTGCTGGCCCCCGATCCGGTCAAGGCCCAGGACGGCGCCAAGGGCAAGGACGCCAAGGGTCCCCAGGACCCCGAAGAGGGCCCGGACGGCCTGTTCACCCTGAAAGTCACCCGCAACGACCTCACCGAGACGTTCCCCAACGTGTCCATTGGCAAGAAGCACCCGCGCGCCGTGGCTGAAGTGGTGAACAAGGAAAGCACCCTGATCACCATTGAGGAGGCCAGCAGCGCCGGGCCCCTCGTGGAGCGCGCCCCCGAGCTGGGCAGCTACGTGCTGCAGGCCGACAGCAACGTCATCGAGCAGCGCCGCGAGATGAAAGGGCAGGACTTCGTGGGCAGCGTGGATGGCCGCAGCGGCATCGAGAGCCTGGAAATTGCCGAAGAGGTCAGCATGATCGCCGTGCCCGACCTGATGAGCGCCTACCAGGCTGGCATGATCAATGCCGACGGCGTCAAGGCCGTGCAGCGCGCCCTGATTGACCACTGCGATCGCAACGCCAACCGCATCGCCCTGCTGGACACCCTGCCTGACCTGACCCCGCAGCAGGCCATGAAGTGGCGCACGGTGGACACCAACTTTGATTCCAGCTACGCCGCCATGTACTACCCCTGGGTCAAGATTGAAGGGCCCGACGGCGCGCCCATGGTCGTGCCGCCCAGCGGCTTCGTGGCCGGCATCTACGCCCGCAACGACGTGGAGCGCGGCGTGCACAAGGCGCCCGCCAACGAGACGGTGCGCGGCATTCTGGGGCCAGCCATTCAGGTCACCAAGAGCGAGCAGGACATTCTGAACCCGGTTGGCGTGAACTGCATCCGCGAATTCCCAGGCATGGGCGTGCGCGTATGGGGCGCCCGGACCCTGTCCAGCAACGCCCAGTGGCGCTACGTGCCGGTGCGCCGCCTGTTCAACTATGTGGAAAAGAGCATTGAACGCGGCACGCAGTGGGCCGTGTTCGAGCCGAACGACGAGAACCTGTGGTTCCGCATCCGCCGCGACATCAACTCCTTCCTGACCAGCGTGTGGCGCGACGGCGCGCTGTTTGGCAACACCGCCCGCGAAGCCTTCTATGTGAAGTGCGACAGCGAACTCAACCCCCCCGAACTGCGTGACCGTGGCGTCCTGCAGATCGAGATTGGGATGGCCCCGGTCAAGCCCGCCGAGTTCATTGTCTTCCGCTTCAGCCAGTACGCTGGCGGCGGACAGTAAGCGCCGAAGAGGCGTTACACTGTTCCCGTCACGGTCTGAATTCCGCCCCTTTCTTTCCATCTCTTCTCTGGAGGTACAGTCATGACCGCAACAACCCGTAAAGACCCCTTGGTGGCCGCCTACTTCAGCCTGCAGTTCGACAACAAGGTTGTGGGCGCCTTCCGTGAAGTCACCGGCCTGGGCAGCGAGTCCCAGGTGGTGGAGTACCGCGCCACCGACGACAAGGGCCGCCCTGTGCTGATCCGCGAAGCCGGCACCATGAAGTACAACGACATCGTGCTCAAGCGCGGCATCACCGACGACATGGACATGTGGGCCTGGCGTCAGCAGGTGGAAGAGGGCAAGATGGACGAGGCCCGCCGCAGCGGCACCATCACCCTGTACAACCAGGCCGGGCAGCCCATCGCCGCCTGGACCTTCGAGCGCGCCTGGCCCAGCAAACTCAACGGCCCCACCTACGACGCCAAGAGCAATGAGGTCGCCATTGAAGAGCTGACCATCACGCACGAAGGCTACAGACGCGTTCCCGTCGGCGGCTAAGCCCCGCCTTCCGGACTGAAGCGTGAACGAGCTTCCCTTCATGCTGCCCGTCGGACTGTTTACGTCCGACGGGCAGGTTCACCGCAGCGGCGTGATGCGCCTGGCCACGGCCCTGGATGAGATTGAACCGCTGGGCGACGCCCGCGTGCAGCACAACGAGGCGTACTACAGCCTGTTGCTGCTGGCCCGCGTGGTCACCCGGCTGGGCCCGTTCTCGCCCGTGACGCCCGAAACCCTGGCGGTGCTGCCGGCTGCCGACTTCGCCCACCTTCAGGCGCTGTACGCCCATATGAACGCGGCTCTGCCCGTCAGCTGGGCAGCGGCGCCAGCACCCAGCCTGCCGGCCGCGCTGCCGGGCACCATCGAGACCGAATGCCCCCACTGCGGCGCGCTGCTGGAACTTGATCTGTCGCCTGAGGCCAGCCCGGCATGAGCGGCCCGCCGCCAGCCCGGCCAGTCGGCGCGGCTCCCCCCGTGGGCGCCCGCGCGCCGCTGCAGGCGCCGGGGCTGGATCTGGAGGAACTCACGCGGCGGGTCTACCTTCTGCTGCTCGAAGACCTGCGCCTGGAGCGCGCCCGCCGCACCGGAGGTCAGTAAGTCATGAGTATCAAGATGGCAACCAGCGCGCACTACAGCCGGGCCGGCGCCGGCGCGTCGTTTAGCGCTTCGGCCACGGTGGGGGTTGGGGGCGTTTCGGCCTCGGCCAGCCTGAGCGTGCGCGCTCAGGTCAAGCAGCCCCCGGTGCCCACCACGCCGCAGAAAGCGGCCTACAACATCCTGTCCAATCACCGCTACCACGTGGCGATTGATGGCCTGGAACACGCGGCCTTCAATGAGGTCAGCGGGCTGCAAATCGAAACCGAGACGATGGATTTTATTGAGGGCGGGGTCAATGACCGCGTCCTGCGCCTGCCTGTGCGCAGCAAGATGGGCAACATCACCCTGAAGCGGGGTGTGGTTTCCGGCCAGCAGTTGCTGGAATGGTATCTGAGCGTCGTTGGCGGCTATCTGGATGTGCGCAATGTCACGATCATTGTGTATCAACCCAATGGCAGCGTGCTGGTGCGCTTCGAGCTGCTTCAGGCGTATCCGGTGAAATGGAGCGGGCCTCAGTTTGCAGGCAGTGGCGACGCTGTGGCGGTCGAAACCCTGGAACTGGCGCACGCCGGCTTTCTGCAAATCAGCCGCTGAGCGCGGGGACCTCCCTCCTACTTTGGTCCCCGCTGGGTCACCCGCGCGGCGACCGAGAGGAGTTTTGTGAGCATCTTTGACGAGCGGCTTCGCCGCCTGAAACACGCAGCCCATATGGCCGTCACGCAGCAGGAGCGCCCGGCAGGCGCCCCTTTGCCCGTTTCATTCGCTGGCTCTTTCACTGGGCCGGTCAGTGGGGTCGTGGCGCCCTGGGGAAGTGCGCGGCCCCAGACCCAGCCGCGCCGGGTGGTGGCGCGGCTGGTGGCCCTTCCCGCCGCTGCCCCCGGGCCCGAGACACCTGTACCTGTTGCCGCGCCCCTGCCCCAGCCAGCGCTGGCCGGCCGCCCCGCGACCTTACCAGGACAGCCGGCGCCCGCCATAGCCGCGCCGCCACCTCAGATGCCCACGCGCCAGGAGCTGCGCGCCCAGCCGGCGCCGGCGGCCGTCCCCGAGACTGTCACCGCAGACGCCGCAGCCCAGGGACCGCGCGCAGACGATCTCGTGGTCGATCCTTTCGGGGATACCCAGGCCGCGCTGGCCGCTGGCCTGCTGACCTCTCCGCCGCCCCAGGGCCTGCCCCCGGCGCCCCGGCCAGACCCCGAGCCCGTGCCGGCCGTGGTCCTGCCCCGGCGGACCCCGTCGTTCCGGGAAACGATGGCGCTCAATCAGTCGCTTGAAGAGGGGGCGCCTCACGAGGGCCTGCTGCCCCCGCCGGTGACCGCCTCCCCGGCGCCGCTGGAACCAGACCCTCGCCCCGTCAATCTGCCCGACCAGGGCCAGCTGGAGGTGCCGGCGAGGCCGCCACGCGAGGAGACAGAGCTGGTCCCTGCTCAGCCGCCAGTGACTCTGCCCCCGGTGGCCCCACCGGCTGAGACGGGAGAGATGGCCATAGCCCAGCCCTCACCCGTGCGCGGGGCGCCGGTGGCCCCAGCCACGCCCGAACGCCGCGAAGCAGCGGCGGCGCCTTCGCCGGCCGTCGCCCCAGCGCCGGTTGAAGCGCCCGTGGCCCGGTCAGCGGCCCCCATTGAGGCGGATCAGCCTGAAGCGGTTCAGCCCCCGCCAGCGTCCGTGGACCCCACGCCGGCGCCTGGTCCACTGGCAGCCGACGAGGCAACCGCGCCGGAGCCGGCCGACGTTCAGCCTGAGCCAGCGGTGCCCGAGCCCGCACCCACTGGCCCCACTCCTGAAGAGGTCCGGGCCGCCCAGGAACAGGAGCGCCGCGAACTGGAAGCGTTGTTGCGTGCCCAGAACAGTGATGTCCCGGTGCGGTTGCCCCGGCGCCCCCGGCCCGTGGTGCCGCCGCGCCCCCAGACCCCACCCCCGGCCGAGGAAAAGGCGGCGCCCATCATTGCGCCCGAGACCTCCCAGAGCCTGCTGTCGCGCCTGAACCGCTACGCAGAACTGGAGGCCAGTGGTGAACTCAGCCCGTCCATGATTCCCTTTCACCAGCTGCTGGACTGGAAGGACCACAGCCCCGACCAGAATCTGGCGCCCCTGGACAGCGCCGAGGAGGGCAGCGGTGCTGGCGTTCCCACCGAGACTGTCACTGCTGACGTGGCCCCTGCGGCGCCCCTGCCGGCGGCCCCCGCTGGCCCGACGCGCTTGAAGGCCCGCCCCAGTCGCGCGGGCCACAACAAGGAGGCGCGCTCGGCTCCTACCCGGCGCCGTGAGGGCCAGGAGACCGACGAAGAACCTGACACAGCACCCCCGAGAGGAGGCTCTCCGCCCGGCGTTGCTGCCCCAGAGGGGCTCACTGCGGTCCCGACCGCACCAGCGGCCGAGGGAGAGCCGCTGACCCCTGCGCCCGGCACCGATAGCCTGGCCTCACTCCAGCCCAGTGGGTCGCCGGCCCGCCTTCAGCGAACCCGGGAAGAGAGGGGCGTCCCTGAGCCAGCGCCTGAGCGGCCCATCACGGACAGTGCGCCCAGGCTGGTGGCAGGCCCCCCGCCCGCGCCGCCACGTGCCCCTGTGCAACCGGACCCGGGAGTCCAGGCCAGCCCGGCAGCGCCTCTGGGCGACCTGCCGTCCACGCGTCTGGTGGACGCCCCGGTGGCTCCCGTTGTGGCTGCGCCGTTCCTTCCAGCAGAGCCTGAAGCCCCGTTGCCCCCCGGCACCGCTGAATCTCCCTTGGTGGTGCCGCCCGTATCGCCTCAGGCCCAGGTTGCGGCGGCGCTCCCAGGGTCCCCGGCCCAGCCACTGGCGGCGCCCATTGTTCCGGTTGCTCCGTCTGCGCCCCCAGTCTTGCCGCCCAGTCCTGCTCCAGACCATGTGGGGCCAGCGACGCCCTCGCTGCCAGACCGCGCCAGCGTGACCCCAACCAGCCCGGTCCAGGACCGCACGGATCCCACCCTCGCGGTGCCTGCGGCCCTCTCTGAGCCGGCGCCCCCCGCCCTCCCAGGGGCGGCAGCGGCGGGGAACGTCGTGCCGATTCCGCCTGGTCCTGTGCGGCCCAGCCTGCGACAGCCACCACAGGCCCTGCCCCAGCCGCCCGGCCAGACGCGCTTGTCACCCAGCCTCGCTCCGCTGGACCCCGATCTGGGGTCTGTCCCCCCCGTGGCCGGGCCGGCACAGGCCCCTCCGGTGGGAGCCTCCCCGCTGGGCAGCCCAGAAAACGTCAGTGCGGAAGGCAACATGGCCCTTGCCCAGCAAAACGTCATGGGCACTGTGCCAGTACCCACCCTGACCCAGACGACCTTGCCGCCGCTGGATGCGTCGCCCCAGTCTCTGGGACCCACGGCGCCGGCTGGCCCAGTTCAGCGGGCAGGGCAGCCCAGCGTGTCCCCGACTGTCCAGCGGCAGCCCGAGCCACCGTCAGAGGGCACAGGCCCACTGCCAGTTCAGCCAGCGCCGATTCAGCCAGCGCCAGCTCAGCCAGCGCCGGTTGACCCTGCTCTGACTGGACCGCTGGCCGAGCCTGCCTCTGCCTGGTCTGCAGTTGCCTCCCGGGCTGTGTCTGTGCCCGCCGAAGCGCCAACCCGGCCTCTTCCGGTGCCGCCCGGCACGCCAGTGTCGCCCACAACCCCACCGCCGACGCTCACAGCCCCTGAGCCCCTTCACCCTGTGAACGCGGCGCCTGTGGTGGAAGGGGCTGACGGGGCTGCACCACAGGCCGTGGCGCCCCATCTGGCCGCGAAGGCAGGGGTGGTGCCGCCGGCTTCAATCCGCACCCCCCAGCCTGGGCTGGCCAGTCAGCCGCCGGCCAGGACTGCCCCGGGCGAGGCAGCTCTGGCCGACCCCGGGCGGCCACTTGCAGCCCGGCCCCCGGCGGCGCGGGCCGCTCAGCCCACGGCCGGGCCAGCCGGTTTCCAGCAGCCCCAGGCCGCTGTGCGCCCAGCCGCTCCACGGCAGCCGGATGCCGTGCCTGCCGTGGCCCCAGCGCCCGCCGAACAGCCGGAGCGGAGCACCCGCCCGCCGGCACCCGCCCAGCCACCGCTCTCTCCTGTGGCGCCTGCGGCTCCTTTGACATCGCCTGCGGCGCCCAGCCCCAGCTTCGATCAGCCCGGGCTGCTGCCTGGACCAGCTGCTGTGGGCCCAACCACTGCGCCGCCAGTGGTTCAGCGGCAGGCCCAGTCAGAGGGAACCGCGCCCCTGGGCGACCTTTCCCCAGCTCTGTTTGGGCCGGCACAGCCGCAGCCCCTGGCTGAGGGCCAGACCGCGTCCTCCCTGCCCATGCCCTCCCGGGTCCCGGTTCGTCCAGATCGGGCTGCTTCCCCCAACATGGCGGTGACCCCGCCGCTGGTGGCGCCTGAGGCCGTGCCCGGGGGCCTGCCCGTGCCACCCGCTCTGGTTCACCCGGTACCGCCAAGCGCCGAACAGTTGAGGAACAGCCAGCCCTCACCCGTGCAATCAGGACCAACCGAGGCGGCGGCCGCTGGCTGGCCCCAGGTAGAAAACCCGGCTGGAGTGACGACCGGTCCCCAGCCCACCACCCCATTCACCCCTCAGGCGCCCGTGGCGCGGCCCGTTCAGCCGGTGCCTGTGGCCCCGCCGCCGCCCGAGGCTCAGGGCCGGCAGTCCGCGCGGCCCCAGGTGGTCCCCGAAGCCCCGGAGCTTCCGTTGGCTCTGGCCAACGACCCAGCGCCCACTGCCGGGCCCCGGTCAGCGTTGCCGGAACAGGCGCGCGCCTTCTCCCCCGCCCCGGTGGTCCCGCCGCCGCTTCAGAGCGTGCCAGCCCAGCCGCCACTCTTGCCGCCCGTGGCTGCGCTGCCCTCGCCAGAGTTGCCGGCACCCGTGCGGCCCTCACCCATGCGGCCCGGCCCGGAGCCGCAGGCGGTGCGACCGGACGGCCGGGCAGCCGATCCCTCGCCCAGCCCGCAGGGACAGCGGCCGGTGCGGCCTCCGTCAGAAGCGGCCGAGGCGCGCCCGGTGGCGCCGCCCACCCAGGCCCCGCGCGCCACCCGGCTGGACCGCCCGGCCCCGCTGGTGCCGCGCCCGGCCGCGCCCAGTCGCCTGGGCCTGCCCCGCGCCGCGCGGCCCCCCACCGAAACCGCGTTGGAAGAGGCGCTGGACACGGCCCTGCACCGCGACGGCCACGGCCAGCCGCTGGCGCCCAGCGCGAGGGCAGCGCTGGCACAGACCCTGGGCCGCGCGGTGGACGACGTGCGGGTGGTGCAAAACGTGCATGTGCCGGCGGCCCTGAAGATTGCCCGGGCCGACGGTCTGACCGTGGGCCGGACCGTCTTCCTGGCGCCCGACACCCGGGTGGATACCCCAGCGGGCTTCGCCCTGGCCGCCCACGAGGCCACCCACGCCATCCGCCACGACCAGCCCACCTTTGTGCCCCAGGTGCTGCGGCGGGCGGGGCCTGGCCCCACGCCCCAGGACGAGGAAGCTGTGGCCCTGGGCACCGAACACGCCGTGGCGCGGGAACAGCGCCAGACGCCGCCTGCCCCGTCGGCCGCGCGCCTGCCGGGACTGCCGGCTCCCTGGGAACCCATGCCGGGCTGGGATGATCCGGTGGGGGCTCCCCGGCCTGCCGCCCCCGGGCCACGGGCAGAGCCGCTGGCCTCTTCCCCCCCCTCGCTGCCCGCTGCCCCGCCGCCCCAGCCCAGTGTGCCCGCCTGGGCCCACGCGGCGGCCAGCGACCGACCTCATCCGGGCAGTCCGCCTCCAGCGGCTCCTGCCAGTACGCCGGCGGTGGGGCGCCGGGTCACAGCCGCGCCCCAGGTGGACCTGGATCAGGTGGCGCGGGAGATCTATGCCCGGCTGCGTGACCGCCTGGGCGACGAGTTGCGCCGGCTGTAAAACCGGAGGGTGGTCAGGGGCGGCGGTGAGAACTTCACCGCCGCCCCTCCTGTGCTTGCCGTCTCCAGAGGCCCTGGGTCTGGTGAACGGCGCCCCCTGCTGTGACCCCCCTGCGCTGCTTCTGGCCGACGGGCCGCGTTTCAGGGGGGCGGCGGCTCGCTGCAGGGCAGGCTGAAGCTGAAGGTGGAGCCCTGGCCCTCCACGCTCTCGGCCCAGATGCGCCCGCCGTGGCGCGTCACAATGCGCTTGACGATGGCCAGCCCCACCCCGTGACCCGGCGCCTCGGTGTGCAGGCGCTGAAAGACCGCGAACAGGCGCTGGGCATAGGTCATGTCGAAGCCCAGGCCGTTGTCGCGCACATGCACGGTCTGCTCGCCCTGGCCCGCCTGACTCCAGACCTCAATGCGGGGCGGCCGGGCGGGGTGGGCGTACTTCAGGGCGTTGGTCAGCAGGTTGGTCAGCACCTGGCGCACACCCAGCAGATCGCCGCAGACGGTGCCCAGGTCACCCAGTTCCCAGGTGGCGGCCTCGGCGCCGGGCAGCTCGGCGATCAGCTCGCGGACCACCCGGGGCAGGTCAATGGCCTGGGGGCGCAGTTCGCTGCGGCCGGTGCGCGCAAAATCCAGCAGGCCGTCAATCAGCGCTTCCATCTTCACGGCGCCGTCCTGAATGATGCCCAGGTAGCGCCGCCCATTGTCGCCCAGGTTCTCGGCGCTGGAGCGGGCCAGCAGGTCGGCAAAGGACCCGATGTGGCGCAGCGGCGTGCGCAGGTCATGCGAGATGGAGTAGGCGTAGGCTTCCAGTTCGCTGTTCACGTCCTCCAGCTCGGCGGTGCGCTCCTGCACCCGCGCTTCCAGCGAGGCGTTCAGGGCGTGCAGTTCGGCTTCCATCTGCTTGCGGTAGGTCACGTCCTGGCTGGTGGCCACGAAGTGGGTGATGTGCCCGGCCTCGTCGCGGATGGGCGTGATGGTCTTTTCCTCAAAGTACTCGCCGCCGCCCTTGCGCCGGTTGATGAACTCGCCCCGGAAGACCTCGCCGGACAGCAGCGTGCGCCACAGGGCCTCGAAAAAGGCCGCGTCCTGCCGCCCGGAATTGAGCAGGGCCGGCGTCTGGCCCAGCGCTTCGTCGGCGCTGTAGCCGGTCACGCGCTCAAAGGCGCTGTTCACGTATTCAATCCGGCCGTCGCGGCTGGTGATCATCACGGGGTCAGCCGACTGGGCAATCGCGCCCCACAGCTTGGCCAGTTCGTGCTGCGCCTGCCGGCTTTCCAGTTCGCGCAGCCGCCGCTCGTGCGCCTGCACCGTCAGGGTCTTGAGGTGCAGCTCCACGAACACGTTCACCTTGGCCCGCAGCACCTCGGCGCGCACCGGCGAGAAGATAAAGTCCACTGCCCCCAGGTGGTAGCCGCCCAGCATGTCGGCCTCGGCGCGGTCATGGGCGGTGACAAAGATGATCGGGGTGGTTTCGGTCTGGCGGCGGCTGCGAATCAGGCGGGCGGTTTCAAAGCCGTCCATGTCCGGCATCTGTACGTCCAGCAGGATCACGGCGAACTCTTCCGTCAGCAGGTGCCGCAGCGCTTCGCGGCCCGAGGCCACCAGCACCACTTCCTGCCCCAGCGGTTCCAGGGCAGCGGCCAGGCCCAGGCGCTTGGCGTCCTGATCGTCCACAATCAGGATGCGGGCGCGTGGCGTGAGGACGGGCGCGGTCATCACCCCACCCGCCGGTAGAGTTTTTCCGCCAGATTCAGCGGCTCAAAACGCACCGCCTGCGGACTGAAATCCAGGCTCTCGTGGTGGCCCAGGCCCAGCACGCCAAACGGCATCAGGCTTTCCCACAGCAGGGCCTGCACGTGGTCCTGCAGCGGGCGGGTGAAATAGATCATCACGTTGCGGCACAGAATCAGGTGAAACTCGTTGAACGACGAATCGGTGGCGAGGTTGTGCTGGCCCCAGATGATCGGCTGGCGCAGAAACGCCTTGACCCGGGCGTGGCCGTACTGCTGGGTAAAGTAGTCCCTGAATTCGGCCTGTCCACCCGACAGCGCGTAGTTTTCTGCATGGGCCGCCAGCTTGTCCAGCGGATAGATGCCCTGGCGCGCCTGTTGCAGCGCCGGAGCGTGCATATCGGTGGCGTACAGGCGGCTGCGCGAGAGCAGCCCCGCTTCGTGCAGCAAGATGGCCAGCGAATACACCTCCTCGCCCGTGGAGCAGCCCGCGTGCCACACCCGCACAAACGGGTGGGTGCGCAGCAGGGGCAGCACCTGTTCGCGCAGGGCCCGGAAGAAGGTGGGGTCGCGGAACATCTCGGTGACATTGATGGCCAGCGTTTCGCGCAGGCGCTGCATGGCGGCCGGGTCATGCAGGGTCCGCGCCTGCAGCGCGCTGATGCTGCCCAGGCCCTCCTCGGCCACCGCGTGCAGCACCCGGCGGCGGATGGTGGCGGTGGTGTAGGCACGGAAATCGTGCCCGGTCACGCGGTACACGGCTTCGAGCAGCAGCGACAGCTCAATGTCCTGCAGGGGCTCTTTGGGAAACTCGCCGTTCACTTCGAGAGCCACACCCGCAGCAGGGAGAGCAGCTGCGCGGTATTGACCGGCTTGCTGATGTAGTCGCTGGCCCCGGATTCGATGGACTGCTCGCGGTCGCCGGGCATGGCCTTGGCAGTCAGCGAGATGATGGGTAAGGCCGCATAGGCCGGGTTGCGGCGAATCAGGCGCGTGGTTTCGTAGCCGTCGAGTTCCGGCATCATCACGTCCATCAGCACCAGATCAATGTCGTCATGGGCCTCCAGGGCGGCCAGGGCCTCGCGTCCGTTCTCGGCGGTGACAATCTGCATCTGGTGGCGCTCCAGCACCGCCGTCAGCGCAAAGATGTTGCGGATGTCGTCGTCCACCAGTAGCACCTTCTTGCCGTGCAGTTCAGGTTCCTGCTGGCGCGCGCCAGCCAGAATCTGGCGTTTGCCCTCGGGCAGGCTGGCCTCCACGCGGTGCAGGAACAGGGTCACCTCGTCCAGCAGGCGCTCGGGTGAGCGCACGTCTTTCAGGATGATGGACTTGGCGGCCCTACGCAGCTGCGTTTCCTGGGCGCGCGTGAGGTCCTGGGCGGTGTACACGATGATCGGAATGGCGCGGTAGGCGGGCGTCTCGTGCAGGGTGCTCATCAGGTCAAAGCCGCTCATGTCGGGCAGGTGCAGGTCCAGCACGATGCAGTCAAACGGCGCGTCCTGCAGGGCCTCCAGGGCAGCGGCCCCGGTGGTCACCGCCACAGTCTCCACATCGGTATCGCCAATCAGCTCTTCCAGGCTCTGACGCTGCGTCTCGTCGTCCTCCACGATCAGCACGCGCTTGACCCGGCGGGCCAGGAAGGCTTCGAGGTTGGTAAACACGTCGGTCAGCTGCTGCCGGGTGCCGGCCTTGGTGGTGTGGTCCAGCGCGCCCAGTTTGCGGCTGACGATGCTGGGCTCCTGCCCGGAAATGATATGCACCGGAATGTGCCGGGTCTGGGGGTCGTGCTTCAGGGCGTCCAGCACCGCCCAGCCGTTGGTGTCAGGCAGCGTGAGGTCCAGGGTGACGGCCGCCGGGCGGTAGGTCTGCGCGAGGTGCAGCGCCTGATCGCCGCGCCCGGCCACCAGCGCCATGAAGCCGCGCTCGTGCGCGAGGTCCAGCAGCACGCCCGCGTAAGCGGGGTCATCTTCCACGATCAGCAGGATGCGGTCGCCGGGTTGCAGCGAGGCGCGGTCGTCCTGCACCAGCGTGTCTGGCGCGGCCAGCTCGGGGGCAGGCAGGGCCGGGGCGGCCGGGGCCAGGGGCGGCAGGGGCGTGGTGGCCGGGCGCGCGCGCCCTTCAGGCGGGGCCTGAAAGCGCAGCGGCAGGTACAGGGTAAAGCGGCTGCCCTGGCCGGGGGTGCTCTCCAGCAGAATCTCGCCGCCCAGAATGCGCGCCAGTTCGCGGCTGATGGCCAGCCCCAGGCCGGTGCCGCCGTACTTGCGGCTGGTGGAGCCGTCGGCCTGCTGAAACGCCTCGAAAATCAGGCGCTGCTTATCGGCCGCAATGCCGATGCCGGTATCGGCCACACGGAAGGCGACCACGCTGGGGGCGCTATTCAGCGCCGTCTGGTCGGGGCTCCAGCCACCCTTGGCCGGGGCCACCTCCAGCGCCACGTGGCCCTCTGCCGTGAATTTAAAGGCGTTGGACAGCAGGTTTTTCAGAATCTGCAGCAGGCGGGTGTCGTCGGTGTACAGGCTGGCCGGCAGCTGCGGGCTGAAGTCCAGGCGCAGTTCGACGCCCTTTTCGGCGGCCAGGTGAGCAAAGGTGGTCTCGACCGCTTCCCGGATGCGCGCGAAGGAAACCTGGGTGGGGTCGGCGTTCACGGTGCCGGATTCGATCTTCGAGAGGTCCAGGATGTCGTTGATGAGGCTCAGCAGATCGTTGCCGGCCGCAAAGATGGTCTTGGCGTAGGCTTTCTGCTGCTCGGAGAGGTTGCCCTGCGGGTCCTCGCGCAGCTGCCCGGCCAGCAGCAGCAGGCTGTTCAGAGGCGTGCGCAGTTCGTGGCTCATGTTCGCCAGGAACTCGCTCTTGTATTTGCTGGTCAGGGCCAATTGCGCGGCCTTTTCTTCCAGGGCGTGGCGGGCGGATTCCACCTGCCGGTTCTTGTGCTCCACCTCGCGGTTCTGGTCGGCCAGCAACCGGGCCTTTTCTTCCAGTTCCTCGTTGGTCTGGCGCAGTTCTTCCTGCTGGCTCTGCAGTTCCTGGGCCATGCCCTGCGACTGGCGCAGCAACGTTTCTGTGCGCATGGTGGCCTGAATGGTGTTCAGCACGATGCCCACCGATTCGGTGAACTGCTCCAGGAAGCTCAGGTGGGTGGCGCTGAAGGTTTCAAAGGAGGCCAGTTCAATGACGGCCTTGGTCTGCCCTTCAAACACCACCGGCAGCACCACGATGGTGCGCGGCGCGCCCGCCCCCAGCCCGGAGTTAATCTGCACGTAATCGTCGGGCACATGGGTCAGGACGATCATTTCCTGTTCCAGCGCGGCCTGCCCCACCAGGCCCTCGCCCAGCATGAAGCGGTTGGCCAGCCCCTTGCGCTCGCGGTAGGCGTAGCTGGCCTGCAGCTGCAGGGTGGTGCTGTCCTCTTCTATGGTGTAAAAGACGCCGTGCCGGGCACGCACCAGCGGCGCCAGCTCCGAGAGAATCAGGCGGCTGACGGTCAGCAGGTCGCGCTGACCCTGCAGCATCCGCGTGAACTTGGCGAGGTTGGTTTTCAGCCAGTCCTGCTCGGTGTTCTTCTCGGTGGTCTCGCGCAGGTTGACAATCATCTCGTTGATGTTGTCTTTCAGCGCGTCCAGCTCGCCCCGGGCATCCAGATTGATCGAGCGGGTGAGGTCGCCGGCCGTCACGGCGGTGGCCACGTCGGCAATGGCGCGCACCTGGGTGGTCAGGTTGGCCGCCAGCTGGTTCACGTTGTCGGTCAGGTCCTTCCAGGTGCCGCTGGCGCCGGGCACGCTGGCCTGCCCGCCCAGGCGGCCTTCCACACCCACCTCGCGCGCCACGCCGGTCACCTGCTGGGCGAAGGTGGCCAGCGTCTCGATCATGGAATTGATGGTCTCGGCCAGCTCGGCAATCTCGCCCTTGGCTTCCAGGGTCAGCGTCTTTTTCAGGTCGCCGTTCGCCACCGCCGTCACCACGCGGGCAATGCCGCGCACCTGCCCCGTGAGGTTCGAGGCCATGGAGTTCACGTTCTCGGTGAGGTCCTTCCAGGTGCCGCCCACGCCGGGCACGTTGGCCTGCCCGCCCAGCTTGCCCTCGGTGCCCACTTCACGGGCCACGCGCGTCACCTCACTGGCAAAGGCGTTGAGCTGGTCCACCATGATGTTCACGGTGTTTTTCAGGTCCAGAATCTCACCCTTGACATCCACGGTGATTTTCTTGCTCAGGTCCCCGTTTGCCACGGCCGTGGTCACAAAGGCGATGTTACGCACCTGGTCTGTGAGGTTGGAGGCCATGAAGTTCACGTTGTCCGTGAGGTCCTTCCAGGTGCCGGCCACCCCGCGCACGTCGGCCTGCCCGCCCAGCTTCCCTTCCGTGCCCACTTCACGGGCCACGCGGGTGACCTCGCCCGCAAAGGCGTTGAGCTGGTCCACCATGGTGTTCACGGTGTTTTTCAGGTCCAGAATCTCACCCTTGACGTCCACGGTGATCTTCTTGCTCAGGTCGCCGTTCGCCACGGCGGTGGTCACGAAGGCGATGTTACGCACCTGGTCGGTGAGGTTGGAAGCCATGGAGTTCACGTTCTCCGTGAGGTCCTTCCAGGTGCCGCCCACACCCACCACCTGCGCCTGCCCGCCCAGCTTGCCCTCGGTGCCCACCTCGCGGGCCACGCGCGTCACCTCGCTGGCAAAGGCGTTGAGCTGGTCCACCATGGTGTTGATGGTGTTTTTCAGGTCCAGAATCTCGCCCCGGGCGTCCACGGTGATCTTGCGGCTCAGGTCGCCGTTCGCCACCGCCGTGGTCACGTCCGCAATGTTGCGCACCTGCCCGGTCAGGTTGTTCGCCATGAAGTTCACGTTGTCGGTGAGGTCCTTCCAGGTGCCCCCCACGCCGCGCACATCGGCCTGACCGCCCAGGCGGCCCTCGGTGCCCACCTCGCGGGCCACGCGCGTCACCTCGCTGGCAAAGGCGTTGAGCTGGTCCACCATGGTGTTGATGGTGTTTTTCAGCTCCAGGATCTCGCCCCGGGCGTCCACGGTGATCTTGCGGCTCAGGTCGCCGTTCGCCACCGCCGTGGTCACGTCCGCAATGTTGCGCACCTGCCCGGTCAGGTTGTTCGCCATGAAGTTCACGTTCTCGGTGAGGTCACGCCACACGCCGCCCACGCCTTCCACGTTGGCCTGGCCGCCCAGCTTGCCTTCGGTGCCCACCTCACGGGCCACGCGCGTCACCTCGCCCGCAAAGGCGTTCAGCTGGGCCACCATGGTGTTCAGGGTGGTCACGATCTGCAGGAACTGGCCCTGCATGGGGCGGCCGTTGACCTCGGTGGCCATGGTCTGCGACAGGTCGCCGTGGGCCACGGCCGTGACCACGCGCGTCATCTCGCTCGTGGGCCAGACCAGGTCGTCCACCAGATCGTTCACGTTCTCGATCAGGGCGGCCCAGCTGCCGGTGGTGGGGCCCAGCGGAATGCGCTGCTTGGTGTTGCCTTCCTTGCCCACGGCGCGGCCCACCCGGGTCACGTCCTGGGCAATGCGCGCGCTCTCTTCCACCAGATCATTGAAAGTCTCGGCAATGCGCCCTTCCACGCCGTCCCAGGTGAGCGGCAGCCGGGCGCTGAAATCACCCCGGCGGTAGGCATTCAGGGCCTGCAAGATGGCCTGGGCGTCCAGGCGGTCGGTGGTGGTCATCGCGTCCTGCCTGGAGCGGAAAGGGGGCGCAGGGAGGCAGGGCGGGCAAAGAGGCCAAAGCGGCGCAGTCGGGCCATATCCGGGTCAGGATAGCGGGCGGCGGGGTGCCGGGGCCGGCGCGGCGCCCAGCAGGTGGGCAGGCCCCCCCTGCGCATGAACTCTTCTTCATGCAACTGTGGGCCTTTCGTCGTGGGACTCTGGCGGAGGGCCTCAACAATACCCCCCAAACAGCGGAGAAGGGCGCCCCTCAGCACCCTTCCCTCCTGGTCGGTTGTCACTCTTTGTCAGGTCATGTGGGCTCCTTTCGGGGCTGGGGCAGGTTCCGTCTGTTGCGCCTCTCGCTGGGCCCAGCCCGGAGGGGGTGTGGCGCCCGGAGTCCGTTGTCCTCGTTCTCGACTCGCTCCGGTGCCATCGGGTCTGCCCACGATGGCACCGGAGGTCGGTCTTACCTCAGGCCGTTGTGGATGGCCTTGGCCAGCGTGCCCTGGGCGTCGTCGCCGTCCAGCGCCCAGGCCATGGCGCCGCCCAGGCCTTTTTGCTTCACGTAGGCCATCTTGGTGGCAATCACCTCGGGGTCGTCGTAGCTCCAGAAAGTGCTGCCGTCGTACTTCCACATCTGCTTGGTCACGGGGTCGCGGAACACGGTGCCCGGGGCATTCTTCAGCACCTTGTAATCCTCGATGCCCGCCTCGTAGGTGCCGCGCGCCGGGCCTGTGGCCGACTGGTACAAACCGTTGTTGGCGCTGCCCACGCCGGTCCAGCCGCGTCCGTAGAAGGGAATGCCGATCACCAGTTTGCTGGCCGGCACGCCCGCATTTAGGAACGCCTGGACGGCGGTGTCCACCGCGTAGTTCTTGACCACGCCCGTGCCGGGGTCGCTGGGGCTGGGGTACAGGTTGGAGTGGAAGTTGGTGGGTCCCGTCGCGTCCCAGGCGCCCCGGAAGTCGTAGGTCATGATGTTGATCCAGTCCACAGCGTTCTTGTAGGCGGCGGGGTCCTGGTTGGCAATCTTGTCGGCCCCGCCCGGCGCGGCGATGGTCAGCAGCAGGCCCGGCTTGTAGGCGTCGAGCTGGCGGCGGAACTCCTGCAGCAGCAGCGTGAAGTTCTGCTTGTCCTGCGGACTGACACCGTTGGTGGGCAGACCGCCGCCCCCGGGGTATTCCCAGTCAATGTCAATGCCGTCAAACACGCCGGCCGCCGCCCCGGGGCCGCCCGCGCCGTCCGAGACCGGCAGGTTGCCCTTGATGTACACGTCAATGCAGGAGCTGACCAGCGCCCTGCGCGAGGCGTCGGTCATGGACGCGGCGCTGAAGTGCTTGCTCCAGGTCCAGCCGCCCAGCGAGATCAGGGCCTTGATGTTGGGGTATTTGGCCTTGAGCTTCTTGATCTGGTTGAAGTTGCCCTTGAGCGGCTGGTCCCAGCGGTCGGCCACGCCGTCCACGCTGGTGGCGGCGTCAAAGCCCTTGCCGTAGTCGGCAAAGCCGTCGCCGCCGTCCCCGTTGCCGGTCTCGGCCCGGGTCACGATGTTGCAGCGGTAGGTGCCGTTCTCGTTGTAGATGTTGCCGAACGCGTAATTGATGTGCGTGAGGGTGGCGGCCGTGCCGCTGGTGTCAATGTTCTTCACCTGATAGTTGCGCCCGTAGATGCCCCACTGGGCAAAGTAGGCGATCTTCTTGAAACCGCTGGGGGGCGGAGGTGGTGGGGGCGTGGTGCCGATGGAGACAGTGACCGAGGCGGACGCGGAGGTGCTGTTTCCCGCCGCATCAAACGCTCTGGCCGTGTACGTCCGCGTGCCATTGTGGGCACTCGTCACGTTCTCACTTGCCGTATACGGCGCCGTCGTATCTGTTCCCAGCAAGGTCGAGCCCTGATAGAACTCCACCTTCGTCACCCCCACGTTATCGCCCGCACTGGCACTCAAACTCACTGCACCGGCACTGGTCACCGCACCTGGGCTCGCACTCAGGCTCACCGTGG